>NZ_JBHTVQ010000072.1:0-32527 GCF_042792855.1 Streptomyces sp. NPDC056600 | reverse complement strand
GGCGCGCGGCGCGCGGCGCGCGGCGGGCGGCGCGCGGCGGGCGGCGGGACCCGGCTGGGCGCGCCCGGTCACCGAGTCGCCACCTCACCACCTCACCGCGACTCCGTGTCGACATGTCGTCGTGTCACCGCCTCACCGCCTCACCCGGCGGCGGTGAACCGGATGTCGTGGCGGTCCGCGTCGCCCGCGGCGAAGCGCAGCAGGGCGGCGCCCTCCTCGGCGGCCTCCGCCCGCTGCCGCCGGGGCAGGGGGGCGGACAGTCGCACGGTGAGGACCGCGCGGCCGTCCACCTCCCGGGTGAGTGCCCACCCGCCGCGGACAAGGCCGTCGACCAGGAGGGCCGGTTCGCCCGGTGGGTGGCGGGCCCGTTCCGTCCCCGACAGCCGGGAGCCTCCGGCATGGGCGAGGACGGCGTCGTCCCCCGCGGCCAGGAAGCGCACCGGGGCGGGCAGGTCCTCGGGCGGCAGCGGCGCCTCCGGCACGTCGAGCAGTTCCTCGCCGTCCTCGCCGCGGTACTCCCGCAGGGACGGCCGCAGGTCGTCGACCACCTCGCGCAGCCCGCTCGCGCCGCTCCACGCCTGGACGTCCTCGACGGTGGCCGGTCCGAACGCGGCCAGGTGGCGTGTCACCAGCCGGGCGGGGTGGGGCCGGCGGTCGACGGCCCGGCCCAGCCACTCCTCCGCCAGGACGAAGGCGGCGGGGCCGCTGCGACCCCACAGGCCGGACGGCGGCGGGTGGAGCACCGGCAGCAGCATCCGCGCCGCGCGCGCCAGGGCGACGGGGTCCCGCCCCGGCCACCGGGCGGCCAGCGCCCGGCCCAGCTCGGGGCGGGGCATCACCCGGCCGGCCAGCAGGAACCGCGCCGCGGCGGCGAGTTGACCGCCGTCGACGCATGTCGTCCGCCGCCCGAGGACGCGTTCGCGTCTGGCCCGCAGCATCGGCTCAAGGGTGGGCCGCAGCCAGAGGTAGTCCTCGGCGGTGACCAGGTACCGCGCCCCGCGGTGCAGCGAGGCCCGCACGACGGCCCGCAGGTCCAGCAGCGCGGCGAGGTGCTCCCGGCGGAAGCCGTCGACCCGGTTCCACAGCCCGATGTACGGGGGTTCACGGTGCCGGGCGTGCACGCCGGCCAGCCGCTCGACCATCGCCTCGACGGACAGTTCGGCCCGCTCGTGGAGCGACTGGCGCAGGAGGGCGGCCCGGTTGAGCCGTCGGCGGGTCAGGCGTTCCTTCATGCCGCCAGCCTGCCGCTTGCGAGGCCGGGTTCCCGTCCTGCCGGCCGGTGTGACAAATGACGTCGTGCCGCTCGGGACGCTGTACGGCCGCACATTGCTTCCTCGCCGGGGCCTGGAGAGCATGGCGGGGCCGGTCGATGATGTGCGTCGCGCGGGGTCGGCCGCGCGGTCCGTGGGGAGCGTTGATGGGGTCTGCCGCCGTACTGGTCGCCAACCGCGGGGAGATCGCCGTGCGGGTGCTGCGCGCGGCCTCGGAGCTGGGGTGGCGTGCCGTCGCGGCGCACGCGGAGGGCGACGAGGCGCATCTGGCCGCGGCCGACGAGGCGGTGGCGGTTCCGGGCGGCTACCTGGACGCGGCGGGACTGGTGGAGGCGGCCCTGCGCACCGGCTGCGGCTTCGTCCACCCGGGATACGGATTTCTCAGCGAGGACGCGGAGTTCGCGCGCCGGTGCGCCGAGGCGGGCCTGGTGTTCGTGGGTCCGGCGCCCGAGGTGCTGGAGGTGTTCGGCGACAAGGCGCGGGCGCGGCGGCTGGCCGGCGAGGCCGGGGTGCCGGTGCTCGAGGGCACGGACGGCGGGGCGGGCGTCGAGGAGGCGCGCGCCCTGCTGTCGGGCGGGCCGGTGATGGTCAAGGCGGTCGCCGGAGGCGGCGGGCGCGGCATGCGGGTGGTGCGGCGTGCCGAGGAGCTGGACGAGGCGTGGCGGCGGTGCCGCTCGGAGGCCCGGCAGAACTTCGGACGCGACGCGTTGTACGCGGAGCGGCTGATGGAGGGGGCCCGGCACGTCGAGGTGCAGGTGGTCGGGGACTCCCGTGGGGCGGTCACACACCTGTGGGACCGCGACTGCACGACCCAGCGCCGCCGTCAGAAGGTGATCGAGATGGCGCCGGCGCCCGGCCTGGCGGAGCCCTTGCGCGCGTCGATGCGCGACGCCGCGCTGGAACTCGCCCGCAGGGCCGGGTGCGCGGGGCTCGTGACCGTCGAATTCCTGGTGCTGGAAGGGGAGTTCCGCTTCATCGAGGCCAATCCCCGGCTCCAGGTGGAGCACACGGTCACCGAGGAGGTGACCGGCGTGGACCTGGTGGCCGCCCAGTTGCGCCTGGCGGCCGGGACCACGCTGGCCGAACTGGGGCTGTCGGAGCCGCCGGCGCCACGCGGCCACGCGGTGCAGGCCCGGGTGACCGCGGAGGCGACGGGTCCGGACGGCGAGGGCCGGCCGTCGGCTGGCCGGCTCACCCGTTTCGACCTGCCCTCGGGGCCGGGCGTCCGGGTGGACACGGCGCTGCGGGCCGGCGCGGAGGTGGGGGTGCGCTACGACCCGCTGCTCGCCAAGGTGGTGGCTCACGTGCCCGCGGGTTCCGTGGAGGCCGCGTGTGCCCGGGCCCAGCGGGCGCTGGGCGAGTTCGCCGTCGAGGGCGTGCGGACCGGCATCCCCCTGCTGCGGGCCGTGCTGGCGGAACCGGAGTTCTGGGTGCGCCCGGACGCGGTGGAGCGCTGCGCGCGGGTCCTCGCCCCGGCGGAGCCGGAGACGTCGGACGGGGCCGCGGCCGGCGAAGGGGGCCTGGTGCGGGCGCCGATGACCGGCACGGTGGTGCAGGTGGACGTCCGGCCCGGCGAGGAGGTGTGCGCGGGGCGGCAGTTGCTGGTGCTGGAGGCGATGAAGATGGAACACGTGGTCACCGCCCCCTGGGCCGGCCGGGTCCGCGGTCTGCGGGTGCGGCCGGGCGGGACGGTGGCCGAGGGGGCGGTGCTCGCCGTGCTGGAGCCGTCGGGCGCGGCCTCGGAGGAGGCGGCCGCCGAGGAGGCGGCCGACCCGGACGAGGTGCGCCCCGATCTCGCCGAGGCACTGCGGCGGCACGCCTTCGGCCTGGACGGGAACCGCCCCGAGGCGGTCGCGAAGCGGCACGCCCAGGGCCGCCGGACGGCCCGCGAGAACATCGCCGACCTGTGCGACGAGGGCGCCTTCACCGAGTTCGGCGCCCTCGCCCTGGCCGCGCAGCGGCGGCGGCGCTCCCTGGACGACCTGATCCGCTCCACCCCGGCGGACGGCATGGTCACCGGCACCGGGCGGATCGACGGCCGGCCGTCCGCGGTGATGAGTTACGACTACACGGTGCTGGCCGGGACGCAGGGGATGAACAACCACCGCAAGACGGACCGCCTGCTGGAGCTGGCGTACCGGCGGCGGCTGCCCGTCGTCCTGTTCGCCGAGGGTGGCGGCGGGCGGCCGGGCGACACCGACTCGACGGCCGTGGCGGGCCTGCACCTGAGTACCTTCCGCTCCATGGGACGGCTGAGCGGCCGGGTGCCCCTGGTGGGTATCGCCTCGGGTCGCTGTTTCGCGGGCAACGCGGCACTGCTGGGCTGCTGCGACGTGGTGATCGCGACGCCGGAGGCCACCATCGGGATGGGCGGCCCGGCGATGATCGAGGGCGGCGGGCTCGGGGTGTACCGGCCGGAGGAGGTCGGCCCGCTCGCGGTGCAGGTCCCCAACGGGGTGGTGGACGTCGCCGTCGTTGACGAGGCGGAGGCCGTCCGGGTGGCTCGGCGGTACCTCTCCTACTTCCGGGGGCCCGTCGACGACTGGGAGGCCCCGGACCGTCGGCTGCTGCGGCGGGTGGTGCCGGAGAACCGCCGGCGCGCCTACGACATCCGCGCCGCGGTGCGCGGCCTCGCGGACACCGGCTCGGTGCTGGAGCTGCGCCCGGAGTTCGGGGTGGGCGTCCTGACCTGCCTGGTACGGGTGGAGGGGAGGCCGCTGGGACTGCTGGCCAGCAATCCGGGTCACCTGGGCGGCGCGATCGACCGGGACGCGGCCGACAAGGCGGCGCGTTTCCTGCAGTTGTGCGACGCCTTCGGGCTGCCGGTCCTCTCGCTGTGCGACACCCCGGGTTTCATGGTCGGTCCGGACGCCGAACGGACCGCGACGGTACGGCACTTCGCCCGGCTCTTCGTCGCGGGCGCCCATCTGCGGGTGCCGATGGTCGGGTTGGTGCTGCGCAAGGCCTACGGCCTGGGCGCGATGGCCATGCTGGGCGGCTCCACGCGGGCTCCGGCGGCCACCGCGGCCTGGCCCAGCGGGGAGTTCGGCGGGATGGGGCTGGAGGGCGCGGTCCGGCTCGGCCACCGGCGGGAGCTGGAGGCGATCGAGGATCCCGGGGAGCGGGCCCGGGTGTTCGAGGCGCGGGTGGCCGAACTCCACGAGCGGGGCAAGGCGGTGAACGCGGCGGCGGCACTGGAGATCGACG
This sequence comes from Streptomyces sp. NPDC056600, assembly GCF_042792855.1. Lineage (NCBI taxonomy): Bacteria > Bacillati > Actinomycetota > Actinomycetes > Kitasatosporales > Streptomycetaceae > Streptomyces > Streptomyces sp. NPDC056600. The sequence continues at coordinate 28,049 of NZ_JBHTVQ010000072.1, read as the reverse complement.
CGGTCATCGATCCGGCCGACTCCCGGGCCTGGATCCTCGCCGCGCTGGACGGCTGGGAGGACGACCGGGGCGCGCCCGGGGAAGGGCGGTTCGTCGACACCTGGTGAGAGGCCGCGTCCGGAACCAGGCGCCGCCGTCACCGTCCGAGAACGTCCGGATCCAGCCGTTACGCACCGTCACCTTGCTCGTTGCTCCTTGTGAGCACACATGCGTTCGAAGCGAGGAGGCGCGATGCGGCGTCCGGTGGAGGTTTCTCTGTGACGGTGACCCAGCCCGCGGCCGATGCGGCCGGTCTTTCCGAGTACCTCGCGGTCCACCCCGCGCCGGTCATGGCGGCGGACGCGCTGATCCGTGACGGATCCGGCCGGGTGCTGATCGTCGACCCCTCCTACAAGGAGGGCTGGGACCTGCCGGGCGGCATGGTCGACGACGAGGAGCCGGTGGCCGCGCTCGAGCGCGAGCTGCGCGAGGAGCTCGGCATCCGGGGCGCGCGCGTCGGGCGACTGCTGGTGGTCGACAGCATGCCCAAGGAGGTCTACGGCCGCGCCCACGTCGCCTGCGTCTACGCGGTGCACCCGCGCCGCCCGCTGGCGGTGGAGGAACTGGTGCTGCAGCAGGAGGAGTTGCGCGCGGCGGAGTACGTCACCGAGCGGGAGGCGCTGCGCAGGCTGCCGAAGCCGCTGCGCCTCCGGGCGACGGCCGCCCTGCGGGCGTCGCTGGGCTCGCACACCGCGCAGCTGCGCCGGGGCCGGCCCGTGCCGGTGGACCTCAAGGACCACTACGCGCTGCTCCCCTCCCCGATGATGGCGGCGGCCGCGTTGATCACCGACACGCGCGGGCGGGTGCTGGTGGCCGAGCACTCCTACGACCACGGCGGCGGCTCCCCCTTCGGCCTGCCCGGCGGCATGGTCCACGCGCAGGAGTCCCCTCGCCGGGGCGCGGCCCGGGAGCTGGCGGAGGAGCTCGGGCTGACCGGGGTGCCGGTGGGCCGGCTCGTCGCCGTGGACAGCACCCCGGCGCGCACCTACGGCCGGGCCCTGGACGTGCACGTGTTCACGGTGGGGCCGCTGACGGAGGAGCAGGTCGCGGCGATCGGCTTCCCGGACGGGGAGATCCTGGCCGTCCACTGGCTGGCCCCCGAGGAGGCCCTGGCCGTGCTTCCCGCCCAGATCGGCAACCGGCTCAGGTACGGGCTGCGGGCGATGGCCGCGGGCACGGTCGCGCACCTGGAGGGGGGTCTGCCCCAGCCCGGGTCCGCGGTGGGCCTTCCCGCGGCCCGGCGGGCGACCCCGCTCGAGGAGGTGGGCGCCGGTCCCGCGGCGGCCGCCGACCGGTTGGCCACCCGGGCCAAGGCGTGCACCACCGCCGCCGTGCTGCTCACCGACCCGGCGGGCCGGGTGGTGCTGGTGCGCGAGGGAGAGGCGGGCTGGTCGCCGCCCGCGGCCCCGGTCGCCGGCGACACCGGCGAGACGCCCCGCCGGGCCGCCCACCGCGTGCTGCGCGAGCGACTGGGGCGGGGCGTGCCGCCGGGCGCGCTGCTCGCCGTGGACTGGCTCCCCGGCGCCGCCTCCGGCTGCGAGGGCGCCCACGTGCTCCCGGAGACCCTGCACGTCTACGACGGCGGCGTCCTCACCGACACGGAAGCCGCGGCCTGCACGACCTACGCGGACGCCGCGACCGCCGCGGGAGCGGGCCTCAACGCCGACCTCCACGCCGCGAACCGCCCCGGCAGCGCCGCCGGAGCGACCGGCGCGGGTGGGGCGGAGGCGACACGGACGACCGACACCGGCGGGGTGATCGTGACGGGCGGTGCGAGCGGGGGCGCAGGGGCGGCGGTCGGTACGGCCGTCGCCGGCGGAGGCGCCGGGGGTCTGCTGGCCGTGCCGCCGGAGCGGCTCGGCGCGGTGCTGCCCGCCGCGGTCGCCGCACGGGTACGCGAGTGCCTGGTGGTCCGCACGCGCGGCAGCGGGGCCGTCGAGCTGGTCGCCGGGCGTCCGGCAGGGGACTGATCCGTGTTCGTGCCCCGGGGCGGCTGGTCAAGGACGGTCCTCACCTGCCAGAGTTGGCGGATGCTTCTGGATCCGGAGAAAGCGATGTTCGTGCCCGGCGCAACGCCGCTGCTGCTGCTGAGCGGCGCGCCGTTCCACGAGGCCCTGCCGCCGCTGGCGACCGAGGACCGGTCACTGCCCACCTGCGAGGGGTGGAGCATCTTCCCCAAGCACACCCTGTGCGTGGTGGACGGCCCCGGGGAGCAGGGCGCCGTCATCCCCTCGCTGGCCGCCCTGGTGCTGGGCGAGGCCGACATGAACGCCTGGTGCGGCGACGCCGCGCGGGCGGGCGGCGCGGTGGTCCTCTCTGTGGAGCGACTGCCTGAGGTGGTCGACGTCCCGGCGCTCATGAACGGCGGCCCCACGCGGGGCGGCTTCATGGCGCTCACCGCCTGACACCGCCCCGCGCCGCCCCGCCCCTCCCGCCCGCGACCGCTCAGCGCCGCCGGTGCAGCGACTGCGCCATGCGCACCGCGCGCTCGCGGACGGCGTCCGGCACCTCGAAGGAGGTCAGGGCGATCGGCGGGCTGAAGCGCTGCACCGTCATGGACTGGACCGAGGCGAACGCCCGCAGCCCCTCCTCGCCGTGGATGCGCCCGAAGCCGGACTCCTGGGCGCCGCCGAACGGCAGGGCCGGCACCGCGGCGAAGCCGAGGACGGAGTTCACCGACACCGCTCCGGCCCGCAGCCGGGAGGCGACGGCCGCGCCGGTGCGCGCGCTCCCGCTGAACACCGCCGCGCCCAAGGCGTAGCGGGAGGCGTTGGCCCGGTCCACCGCCTCGTCGACGTCGGCGACGGAGTTGACGACCACGACCGGACCGAAGGTCTCCTCCGTCATCGCCGCCGCGTCCTCGGGCACCCCGGTCAGCACGACGGGCTCCACGTAGGGCGCCTTCACCGACTCCGGTCCGCCCAGCAGGGCCCGTCCGCCCGACTCCACCGCCCCGGTCACATGCCGTTCGACGACGGGGACCTGGCCGGGCATCGTCATCGGCCCGTAGGCCGCGCCGTCCTCGGCGCCCGTCCGCAGCGCCGTGGCGCGCTCGACCACCCGCCGGCACAGCTCCTCGTGGATCTCCCGCACCGCGTAGACGCGTTCGACGCCCGCGCAGGTCTGGCCGGCGTTGCTCAGCGAGCCCCAGACGATCGCCTCGGCGGCGGCGTCCAGGTCCGCGTCCGCCGTGACGATCACGGCGTCCTTGCCGCCGCACTCGGCCAGGAACGGGGTCAGGGACTCGGCGCACACCGCCATCACCTTGCGGGCCGTGCCGGGCGATCCGGTGAAGGCCAGCTTGTCGACCCCCGACCGGGCCAGTGCCTGCCCGGTGGAGGCGCCGCCGGTGACGGTGGTGAGCAGTCCGGCGTGCTCGGGCACGGCGGCGTCGAAGAGTTCGGCCAGCAGGAGCCCGGTCGCCGGGGTCAGCTCGGACGGCTTGAGGACGACGGCGTTGCCGGCCGCGAGCGCGTAGCCGACGGACCCCATGGGCGTGTAGCAGGGGTAGTTCCACGGCCCGATGACGCCGACCACGCCCAGCGGCCGGTACACCAGGGAGGCCCGCTGGTGGACGGTGAAGAGGGTGGTGCCGACCTTGCGCCGGCGCAGCACCCGGCCGGCGTTGCGGGCCGCCCAGGCCAGGTGTTCCAGGGTGAGGACGACCTCGAGTTCCGCGTCCCCCGCGGGCTTCCCGGTCTCCTGCGAGACGGTCCGTGCGACGGTGCCGAGTTCGGCGGCCAGGGACCGCTTCCAGCGCAGCAGCTGGTCGCGGCGGCGTGCGGCGGGCAACGCGGCCCAGCCTTCCTGGACCTTCCGGGCCTGGGCGACCGCGTGCGCCACCTGCTCGGGGCCGTCCACCGGGTGCTCGGCGAGGGGGGCTCCGGTGGCCGGGGAGCGGGTGGTGAAGGTCGTGGTGCTCGCGGCGGTGTCCGCGGCGGAGGTGGTGTCGGTCATCGGGGCTCCTGACGGGGGACGTCGTGCGGGGAGGTCTGCTGGTGCGGGACGACGGCCGCTTCCGTCGGCGCCTCGTCGTGCAGGGGGGCCGTCGGGCGGGAGTGGGCCCAGTGCGGGCCGAGGTCGTCGAGGGTCCAGCCGAAGGGGTAGGTGCGTGCCTCGGGCAGTTTCGGGAAGCGCTCGGGGCGGCCGGGCAGCAGCCGGATCAGCGCCGCCCTGGTGCGCAGCGCGCGGTGGGTGGCCGTCCTGAGCCACCGGGGCTGAGGGCCGAAACCCAGGGCGGTGAGCAGCGGCTCGTCGAGGGCGGCGAGGGCGACGCGGGTCGCGATCCGGCGGAAGGGCGCGGGGTACCAGGCGGCGAAGACGCGCAGGGTGGCCGCGGCCACCCTGCGGTTGGCGGGGTCGTAGGCGAACATCTCCCGCTCGTAGGCGTCGTGGAGCCGCTCGAACCCGGCGTAGGTGTCGGGGACGCCGGTGATGCCCATCATCCGGCCCATCCGGTGACCGACCAGCGCGAGGCTCTCGGCCTCCTGGTCGCACAGCCGGCGCCAGCCGTACCGGTCGATCCAGCGTTTGGGCCCGACCACCGTGGTGGCCAGGACGTAGAGGAAGTCCTCGTTGGGGATGCGGTAGCGGCCGTGGATGCGGTTGAGGTGACGGGCGGCGGCCCGGCCGTGCTCGGAGTCGATGCCCTCGCGCACCATCTCATAGGCGATCAGCACCGTGTCGTCGTAGCGCTTCTGACCGGCGCGTTCGAACTCCTGGGTGCGGTCGAGGAGCCGGGAGATGCGGGGCACGCCGTAGTCGCGCAGGAAGGCGATCGACGTCCCGTGGAGGTAGTCCACCGGGAACTCGTAGTGCGTGATCCAGCGGTAGATCTGCTCGTGGTCCCGCCGGGGGTCCATCTGCCGGATGCGCCGAAGCCGGCGATATCGGCCCATGCGTCGTTCCTCCCCGCCACCGTGTACGCACACCCCCGCGAGTCGGAGATACAAAAACTATCGATGTGTTTCACACGGCCCGTCAAGACTCCGGCGGTACACTGGCCGGGTGATCGGGTTCTTCTACTTCTTCCTCTGAGTTCCGCCCGGGAGGCACCGGCCGGACGCCTGTGGTGGCGTCGCGCCGGCCGTCGCGCTTCCCCGCCGTCATCCGATCACCTCTCTCCTCCGATACGGCGGAACCTCATGCACGCTTCTCCCTTTCCGGGCACCCCTGTACCCGAAGACCGGTCCGGCGCCTTCCAGTTGGTGCTGGACGAGGTGTCCCTCTCCCCTGGCGGCCGTCCGCTGCTCGACGGTGTGCGCGGCTCCGCGACGCTCGGTGAACGCGTCGGCGTGCTGGGCGAGAACGGCTCCGGCAAGTCCACCCTGCTGCGCGTGCTGGCCGGGCTGGAACAGCCCGCCTCCGGCCGGGTCGGGGTCCGCGCCCCGGGCGGTGTCGGCCATCTGCCGCAGGTCCCCGGCCTGCCGCCCGAGGACACCGTCCAGGACGCGGTCGATCACGCTCTGGCCGGTCTGCGGGCCCTCGAACGGGCGCTGCGGGACACCGAGGGCGCCCTTGCCACGGCCGCTCCCGAGGAGACCGGGCCGCTGCTGGCCGCCTACGGCGACCTGCTGGAGACCTTCGAGGCCCGCGACGGCTACGCGGCCGACGCCCGGGTCGCCGCCTCCCTGCACGGCCTGGGCCTGGGCCGGATCGCCGCCGGCCGCCGTCTCGGCAGCCTGTCCGGCGGCGAGCAGGCCCGGCTCGCCCTGGCCTGTGCGCTGGCGGCGTCACCGCAGTTGCTGCTGCTGGACGAACCGACGAACCATCTCGACGCCTCCGCCCTGGGCTGGCTGGAGGAGCGGCTGCGGACCCACCGGGGGACGGTGGTGGTGGTCTCCCACGACCGTCTCTTCCTGGAGCGGGTCGCCACCACGCTGTGGGAGGTGGACGCCGAACACCGTGCCGTGCACCGTCACGGCGACGGTTATGCCGGGTACCTGAGGGCGAGGGCCGCGGCCCGCAAGCGCTGGGAACGGGCGTACCGGGACTGGCTGGACGAGCTGGCGCAGCAGCGCGCCCTGGCCGCGCGGGCCACGGACCGGATGACGTCGGGGGCTCGGCGCGCGGCCACGACGGAACGGTCGAACCAGCGGCACCAGCGCGGTGTCGAGCGGCAGATCTCCGCCCGCATCCGCAACGCCGGGGAGCGGCTGCGGCGCCTGGAGGAGAACCCGGTCCCCCGCCCGCCCGAACCTTTGCGTTTCCGTCTGCCGGCGGGGAGCGGCGCTCTCTCCGCCGAAGCGTCGCCCGACCCCGAACCGGTGGCCGAGCTGCTGGGCGTACGGGTGGCGGGCCGACTGGAGGTCGGCGCCCTCGCGGTCGGTCCGGGTGAACGCCTCCTGGTCACCGGCCCGAACGGCGCGGGCAAGAGCACGCTGCTGCGGGTTCTGGCCGGGGATCTGGCGCCCGAGCGCGGTGAGGTCCGCCGTACCGCGCGGACCGCGTGGCTGCCGCAGGAGACCGTCCTGAGCCACCCGCGGCGCAGTCTGCTCGCCGCGTACGCGGAAGGGCTGCCCGGGGACCCGGAGGAGCACCGCGAGGCGCTGCTGTCCCTGGGACTCTTCGCGCCGTCGGCCCTGGGGACGGCGGCGGGCGATCTCTCCGTGGGGCAGGCGCGGCGGCTGGGGCTGGCACGGGTGCTGCGCGAGCCGGCGGGTCTCCTGCTGCTGGACGAACCCACCAATCACCTCTCCCCCGGCCTGGTCGAGGAACTGGAGGAGGCACTGGCGGAGTGGCCGGGCGCGCTGGTGGTCGTCAGTCACGACCGGATGTTCACCCGCCGCTTCGAGGGGCGCCGGCTACGACTGGACGCCGGCCGCCCGGCGAGGTGAGGAGCGCGGCTGTCGCGGGTTCGCGGAGATGTCGAGCGCCGCGGTGGCGGTGGACGGCTCCGCCGCTGTGCGCCGCGGTGGACGGCTCCGCCGCTGTGCGCCGCGGTGGCGATGGCGGTGGACGGCTCCGCCACCGAGCGGCCGGCGACGGGCGTGCGCCGTGCGGGGCGGCCCCTGAAGAACGGGTGATCAAGCACACATCCTGGTCACCCCCGCCCGCCCGGAAGCGGACGGACCGGCGCGAATCGCGGCGTGGCCGCTCCACCGGGCTCCACCGGGCCACCCCGCGCCCGACCCGGTTTGAATGACCATCCTTCGAGATGGTTAACATGTGAGCGCCGCCTAGCTCGAAAGATGGACCAGTGACTGTCAACGACGACTCGTTCACCAACTGGAAGAACCGCGAGGAGATCGCGGAGTCGATGATCCCGATCATCGGGAAGCTGCACCGGGAGCAGGACGTCACGGTCCTGGTCCACAGCCGCTCCCTGGTGAACAAGTCGGTCATCAGCATCCTCAAGACCCACCGCTTCGCCCGGCAGATCGTCGGCGGGGAGCTGTCGGTCGTCGAGACGATGCCCTTCCTGAAGGCCCTCACCACGCTGGACCTCGGCCCCTCGCAGATCGACATCGGCATGCTGGCCGTGGCCCACAAGGCCGACGACCGCGGCCTGTCGGTCGAGGAGTTCACCGCCGAGGCCGTCGCCGGCGCCACCGGCGCCAACAAGATCGAGCGTCGCGAGGGCCGCGACGTGGTCCTCTACGGCTTCGGCCGGATCGGCCGCCTGCTGGCGCGCCTGCTCATCGAGAAGGCCGGATCGGGCAACGGCCTGCGCCTCAAGGCGATCGTGGTCCGCGACGGCGGTGGCCAGGACCTGGTCAAGCGCGCCTCCCTGCTGCGCCGCGACTCCATCCACGGCCAGTTCCAGGGCACCATCACGGTGGACGAGGAGAACAACCGGATCGTGGCCAACGGCCACACGATCCAGGTGATCTACTCCGACTCCCCCGAGTCGGTGGACTACACCGCGTACGGCATCAAGAACGCCATCCTGATCGACAACACCGGCAAGTGGCGCGACCGCGAGGGCCTGTCCAAGCACCTGCGCCCCGGTATCGACAAGGTCGTGCTGACCGCTCCGGGCAAGGGCGACGTCCCGAACATCGTGCACGGCGTCAACCACGACATGATCAAGCCGGACGAGAACGTCATCTCCTGCGCGTCCTGCACGACCAACGCGATCGTGCCGCCGCTGAAGGCGATGGAGGACGAGTACGGCGTCCTGCGCGGTCACGTGGAGACCATCCACTCGTTCACCAACGACCAGAACCTGCTGGACAACTACCACAAGGGTGACCGCCGTGGCCGCTCCGCGCCGCTGAACATGGTCATCACCGAGACCGGCGCCGCCTCCGCCGTGGCGAAGGCGCTGCCCGACCTCGAGGCGACCATCACCGGCAGCTCGATCCGCGTCCCCACCCCGGACGTCTCGATCGCCATCCTCAACCTGCAGCTGAAGCGCGGCACCACCCGCGCCGAGGTCCTGGAGTACCTGCGCGAGGTGTCGCTGACCTCGCCGCTGAAGCGCCAGATCGACTTCATCAGCGCCCCCGACGCGGTCTCCAGCGACTTCATCGGTTCGCGTCACGCCTCGATCGTCGACGCCGGCGCCACCAAGGTCGAGGGCGACAACGCGATCCTCTACCTGTGGTACGACAACGAGTTCGGCTACTCGTGCCAGGTGATCCGGGTGGTGCAGCACGTCTCCGGCGTGGAGTACCCGACCTACCCGGCCCCGGCGGTCTGACCGGCCGTCCCCCCGCCACGAACGGGTGTGCCCCGGCGAACGCGTTTCGCCGGGGCACACCCGTTCTCCGTACTGCCGCCGCGGCATGCTGAGGACCGTTCGCCGGTCCCGCGATGCGGGGCGCCCCAAGGTGGATCATCCTGGAGGCGGCCGGACGCGGAGCCGGCGTCGAGGACGGGAGCGAGGCCGATGAGCGAGGGCGCCAGCGGCGACGCCGCGCCACTGCACTGCCTGGTGACGGGTGCGACGGGGTACATCGGCGGCCGCCTGGTCCCCGAACTTCTGGCCGCCGGACACCGGGTGCGGTGCCTGGCCCGCTCCCCCGGCAAGCTGCGCGACCATCCCTGGGCGGGCGAGGCCGAGGTGGTACGGGGCGACGTCACCGACCAGGAGTCGACCGCGGAGGCCATGCGGGGCATCGACGTGGCGTACTACCTGGTCCACGCGCTGGGGACCGGCTCCGGTTTCGAGGAGACCGACCGGCGGGCCGCGCGGATCTTCGGCGAGCAGGCCCGGGCCGCGGGCGTCCGCCGGATCGTCTACCTGGGCGGGCTCACTCCCGCCGGGGTGCCCGTGGAGGAGCTGTCGCCGCATCTGCGTTCGCGCTCCGAGGTGGGCCGCGTCCTGCTGGAGTCGGGCGTGCCGACGGCCGTGCTGCGGGCCGCCGTCATCATCGGATCCGGTTCGGCCTCCTTCGAGATGCTGCGCTATCTCACCGAGCGGCTGCCCGTCATGGTCACCCCGAGCTGGGTGCGGACCCGGATCCAGCCGGTCGCCGTCCGCGACGTGCTGCGGTGGCTGGTGGGCTGCGCGCGGCTCCCCGCGGACGTCAACCGCACCTTCGACATCGGCGGGCCGGACATCCTGACCTACCGGGACATGATGCGCGGCTACGCGGAGGTGGCGGGCCTGCCGCCCCGGGTGATCGTGCCGGTGCCGGTGCTCACGCCCCGTCTGTCCAGTCACTGGGTCGGCCTGGTCACGCCGGTGCCCGCCTCGATCGCAAAGCCGCTGACCGAGTCGCTGCGGCACGAGGTGGTCTGCGGCGAGCACGACATCACCCGGTACCTGCCGGATCCCCCGGGCGGCCCGCTGAGCTTCGAGCAGGCGGTACGGCTCGCGCTGCGCAACGTCCGCGAGGCGCGGGTGGACACCCGCTGGTCGAACGCGGCGGTGCCGGGCACGCCGAGCGACCCGCTGCCGACCGACCCGGACTGGGCGGGCGGCAGCCTGTACACGGACCGGCGGCAGCGGACCGTGGACGCTCCCCCCGAGGCGCTGTGGCGGGTGATCGAGGGGATCGGCGGCGAGAACGGCTGGTACTCCTTCCCGCTGGCCTGGTCCGCGCGCGGGGTGCTGGACCGGATGGCGGGCGGCGTCGGTCTGCGCCGTGGCCGCCGTGACGCGACGCGCCTGCGGGCCGGCGACTCGCTCGACTTCTGGCGGGTGGAGGAGATCGACCGGGGCCGGCTGCTGCGGCTGCGTGCCGAGATGCGTCTGCCGGGGCTCGCCTGGCTGGAGCTGTACGCGGACGCCGGTCCCGACGGTCGCACCCGTTACCGGCAGCGGGCTCTCTTCCACCCGCACGGGCTGCTGGGTCACGCCTACTGGTGGGCGGTGTCGCCGTTCCACGCGGTGGTGTTCGGCGGCATGGCCCGCAACATCGCCCGGGCGGCCGAACGCGGCGGTACCGCCCCGCGAGCCGGACTCACCCGCCGCCCACGACGCCGCCGCCCGGCCCGGCGGGCGCGGCGGACCTGAGCTGGGGTGACCGGCCTGGGCGCGTCCGCCGGACGACGTCGCAGCGGCGCCGATGCACCGGGCGATGCGGGCAGCGCCCCGTCAGGGGCGCGGGAAACCACGCAAACCCGGCCGCCCCACGGCAACCGAACGGTGCGGGCAGCGCCCCGTAGGGGCGCGGGAAACCACGCAAACCCGGCCGCCCCACGGCAACCGAACGGTGCGGGCAGCGCCCCGTCAGGGGCGCGGGGAACTGCGCAAGCCCGGCTGCCGCACGGCTGTGCGTCGTGGAGGTCCCCCGGTATCGCCGGGGACCGGAACCGGCGACGCCCTCACCGGCAGGGCGGACAAGGGCCGCCGACGACCGTGCGCCGGCACGGTCGCACGCAGGCGGCCGGGAAGGCCGGCGACCATGCCCGGCAGAGGACGGCCCCGCTCAGCCGGCGAGGTCGGACAGATCCGTGTTCGCGCCGCAGAGGACCACGCAGACCCGCTCGCCCGGCTCGGGGACGTACCCGTGGCCGGGGTCCCGCTGCGGGAGGACCGCCGCGAGCGCGGCCGCCGCGGCGTGCTCCACTGCGAGCCGCCGTTCCTCCCAGAGCAGCCGCCGCGCCTCGACGATCGCCGTGTCGGGCACCAGCACGGACCGTACGGAGTCCTCCCGGGCGGCCGCCAGGGCGTCCGCGGAGACCCGGCGCGCGCCGAGCGAGTCGGCGGCCACCGACCGGACGGGGACGTCCACAGGCCGTCCGGCCTCGAGCGCGGCGTGCAGCGCCCGGCAGTTCTCCGGCTCCACCGCCACCGTCCGCACCCCGTGCGTCCGCGCGGCCGTGGCGATGCCCGCCATGAGGCCCCCGCCGCCGACCGAGACGACCACCGTGTCCAGGCCGGGCACCCGCTCGCGGATCTCCTCCAGCAGCGTGCCCGCGCCGGCCGCGATCAGCGGATGGTCGTAGGCGTGGGAGGCGAGCGCCCCGCTCTCCCGGGCGAACTCCTCGCAGGCGGCGGCCGCCTCGGCGTACTCGGAGCCCACCAGCCGTACTTCGGCGCCGAGTTGCCGCAGCTGGCGCACCTTCACCTCGGGCGCCGCCTCGGGGAGGAAGACGGTGGAGCGGACCCCCGCCCGCCGGGCCGCCCACGCGCAGGCGACGCCCGCGTTGCCGCCGGAGGCGATGCTCACCCCGGCCTCGGGCAGCGAGCCCTGCTCCCGGTGCGCCTCGACGAAGTTGAGCGCGCCGCGCGCCTTGAAGCTGCCGGTGAACTGCATCAGCTCCAGGGCGAGATGGACCGGGAACCCGTCGAACGTCCCCGGCTCGACCGGCGCCACCGTCACCGGCCGGACGCGCCCGGCGATCCGGTCGCGTGCGGACTTCACGTCGCTGTACGCCAGGGATGGGTGCTGCACCTTCGGCTCCTCGTCGCGGGAGAACAGGGTCTGGCCCGATCCTCTCAGACCCGGTAGAGCCGCCCGATCACCTCCGGCAGCAGCCGCTCCGCGAGTGCGGGCGGCATCGCCTGGAGGACCGCCAGCACGGGCGCCGTCCGCTCCGGGAGGGTTCCGTCCTCGCCGACCCCCGCCACCGCGAGCGCGACGGCCACCTCGTCCTCGCCCAGCGCCTCGGGGTCCAGCGCGGCCGCGACGGCGGCGACCTCGGGATCCACGACGGCCGGTCCCGCCGAGCGCGCCCGGGCGGCGGCCTTCTCCAGCTCGGCGAGCAGTTCGCGCAGGCGTTCCTCGCCGGCGGCGGCCGCGGTGACCGTCAGGTGCAGGTTGGCCGGGGAGGACCCGCGGGCGGGCTGCGGCTGGAGGTACCAGCCGGCCGTCCTCATCTCGTCGGCCAGGACGAACACGTCCAGGGCCGGGTCCTCGGAGGCGACGGCGAGCAGGGAGGCGCGGGGCCGCCCCAGCACGCGCAGCCCGTCGACCGTCGCGATCCCCTCCGCGAGGCGGCCCGTCGCCGCGTGGACGCGGCGGGCCAGCTCGACGTACCCGTCCGTGCCGATGTGCTCGAGAACCGCCCAGGCGCCGGCCAGCGGCGCGGCCGAGCGGGTGCCCTGGAGTGTGGGGTTGACGACGGGGTAGCCCGGCCATCCGGCGTGGGCGAACCAGCCGTGGCGTCTGAGGCCGGCGTCACGGAACAGCACCACCGAGGCGCCCTTGGGGGTGTACCCGTACTTGTGCAGGTCCGCGGAGAGGGAGGTGACGCCGGGGACGGACAGGTCGAAGGGCGGCAGTTCGGGGGCGTCCGGCGCGAGCCTCAGGTGGCCGAGGTACCAGCCGCCGATGCAGGCGTCGACGTGGCAGAGGACGCCTCGCGCGGCGGCCGCGGCCGCGACGTCGGCGACCGGGTCGATCACTCCGTGCGGGTAGGACGGGGCGGAGACGACCACCAGCGCGGTGCGGTCGGTGATCGCCGCGGCCATGTCCTCGGCCCGGACCTCGCAGGTCTCCGGGTCGACGGGCACCTCGACGACCGTGAGTCCGAAGAGGTGGGCCGCCTTGTGGAAGGCGGCGTGGGCGGTGGCGGGCAGCAGCAGTTCGGCGCCCTCCCGCAGGCCCCGTGTCCTGCGGGCGTGCTCGCGCGCGGTCAGCACGGCGAGCAGACAGCTCTCGGTGCCGCCGCTGGTGAACACTCCGGCGGTGCGGGCGTCGCCGCCGAGCAGCCGGGCCGCGCGGGCGGTCACCTCGTTCTCCAGCGTGACGACGCTCGGGAACACCGTCATGTCCAGGCCGTTGACCCCCGCCACCCGGGCCTGGGCGGCGAGGGCCAGTTCCTCCGCCCCGTCCAGTCCGGAGTCGTAGACGTAGGCCATGGTCCGTCCGCCGCGCACCGGCAGGTCGGCGGCGCGCAGGGCGTCGAGGCGGGCGAGGATCTCGGCCGGGGTCCGGCCAGGGAGTTCTGGCATGCGCGCAACCTAGAACACGCAGGTGACGCCGGGCCAGACCCTGGACGCCCGCCGCACCGCGCGAGGGCGGTGCGGCGGGTGACGCTCAGACCGGGTTGCCGGCCCGGACCGGGTCGTCGTCCTCCAGGAAGCCTCCGGACTGGTGCTCCCACAGCTTGGCGTAGACGCCGTCCGCGGCGAGCAGTTCGTGGTGGGCCCCCTGCTCGATGATGCGCCCCCGGTCGAGGACCACCAGGCGGTCCATGCCGGCCACCGTGCTGAGCCGGTGGGCCACCACGAGTGCGGTGCGCCCCTCCATGAGCCGCCAGAGCGCCTCCTGGATGAGGATCTCGCTCTCCGAGTCGAGCGCGCTGGTCGCCTCGTCCAGCAGCAGGACGGGCGCGTCGCGCAGGATGGCCCGGGCGAGCGCGACCCGCTGCCGCTGCCCTCCGGAGAGCTTGACGCCCCGTTCGCCGACCATCGTCTCGAAGCCCTCCGGCAGCGCGTCGGCGAACTCGGTGACGTGCGCCGCCTCGGCGGCGCGGCGGATCTCCGCGTCGGTGGCCCCCGGCCGGGCGAAGGCGATGTTCTCCTTGAGCGTCCGGTGGAACATCGCCGGCTCCTGCGGCACGTAGGCGATCATGCTGCGCAGATCGGCCTGCCGCATGCGGCTGATGTCCTGACCGCCGATCAGGATGCGACCGCCGTCGATGTCGGTCATCCGCAGCAGCAGCCGGGTGAGCGTGGTCTTGCCGCCGCCGGAGCGGCCGACCAGGCCGATCTTCGCCCCGCTGGGCACCGCCAGGTCGAGCCCGTCGAAGAGCGGTGCGCCGCCGCCGTGGGCGAAGGTCACCCGCTCGAAGCGGACGTCGGCGCCGTCGGGGCGCAGCGGTTCGGGTTCCGGCGGGTCGAGCACGGTGGGCGGCGACAGCAGCAGTTCGGTGAACTGGGCGGCCTCCGTCATCGAGCTCTCCAGCCGGCGGTAGATCTGGTTGAACTCGAACATGATCCGGGTCGCGTTGGTGTAGTAGGTGAAGGCGACGACGACCGCCTCCACGCTGTGCGTCCCGCCGCCGAGCGAGACCGCGAGCAGCAGCCCCAGCAGGTTGGTCAGCACCGACATCGGGGCGATCAGTGTGTCGATGCGCAGGTTGCCGAAGTCCCAGGACCGCAGGGTGAGACGGCGTGACTCGGCGACCCTGGTGCGGTGCTCGTCCGCCTCCCGCCGCTCGGCGGCGAAGGCGCGGACGGTCTCCATGTTCATCAGGCTGTCGGCCACGTGACCGGAGACCCGGGCGATGGCCTCCTCCCGCCGGGCGACCAGCCGCTGGCGGCGCCGGATGAGCGGGACCACGCAGCAGGCCGTGACCGCGAGCATCGTCAGCAGACCGACGACCAGCAGCGGGTCGTAGTTCCACAGGATGACGGAGCCGAAGGCGAGCGGCACGAAGCTGCCCATGATGTTGAAGGTCAGGGTGTCGGCGAACTCCTCGAAGCGGGTGGCGAAACTGAGGACCCGCTTGGTGAGGGAGCCGGCGAAGTTGTCGTGGAAGAAGGCTGAGTCCTTGGCGTAGAGCTCGTCCATCCCGACGACGTAGAGGTGCTCGATGCCGTACGCGTCCAGGCGGTTGAGGCAGTGCAGGCCCAGGCGCCACAGCGCCTCGGCGAACAGCAGCACGCCGGCGAAGCCGAGGACGTAGGGGAGCGCGGAGCCGAAGGTCCCCGGGCCGCCCGGGTCCTTCTCGCCGGCGACGTGGCCGATCAGCTTGGCGACGATCAGCGGGGCGACGTAGTAGAGGCCGATGTTGCCCAGTGCGGGGAGCAGCAGGGCGGGGACGGTGAAACGCCGGAGCCGGGCGAGTTCCCGGCCGTAGTGTCGGAGGGCGAGGAGGACGGGGCCCTTGCGCGGGCCCTCGCGTTTCTCGGGCGAGTCCATGTGTGTGCGCCTCGTGTCGTGGTGCGCCGGGCCGGACATTTGGGGAGAACCCGGGAGGGGAAGTCTTCCGTGGAGCGCTCCGGCCCGTCCAAGAGTTTTTTTCGGCCGCGACGGAGGTGCGAGGCCTGCCGCGCGCAGACCGTCGGACACGCCGCCACGGGTCACCGCGGCCGTCCCGGTGGGCGCCGCCAGAACCCGGCGCTGCGGCCCGCGTCCCCCGCACGGAGGTACGGGCAGACCCCTGTGCGTATCCGGGGGCGCGCAGGATACCCGGCGTTCATGGCGAAAATGCATCTTCCAGGAAGTGGCGACCACGGCGACGGCGACGACGACCGCGGCGGGCGTCCGGTCGGGCCGGACGGGGCGGAGGGCACGGATCGCCGCCCCGGCGAGGACGCCGGGGCGGAGGCCTACGGCCCCTCCCCCGCGGTGGAGCGCAACGCCCCCGACAGCCCGTCGAAGCTGCCGAAGCCCCGCTGGGGGAAGGTCTTCAAGGGCGCCCTGAAGGAGTTCAAGGACGACGAACTCACCGACCGCGCGGCGGCGCTGACGTACTACGCGGTCCTCTCGCTCTTCCCGGCGTTGCTGGTCCTGATCTCCTTGCTGGGGATCATGGGGAAGAGCGCCACGGACAGGGTGATGGACAACATCACCAAGCTGGCCCCGGGCCCGGCCCGGGACGTGCTGACCAAGGCCGTGGAACAGCTCCAGGACGGCGCCGGGATCGGCTCGATCATGGCGATCGTGGGTCTGGTCCTCGCGGTCTGGTCGGCTTCCGGTTATGTCGCGGGCTTCATCCGCGCCTCCAACGCCGTCTACGACATCCCCGAGGGCCGGCCGGTGTGGAAGGTGCTGCCGGTCCGGGTCGGCATCACCCTGGTGCTGATGGTGATGACGGCGGCGAGCGCCGTCATCGTGGTCTTCACCGGCGGTCTGGCGCGGCAGGTGGGGACGACGCTCGGCATCGGCGACACGGCGCTGACGGTGTGGTCGTTCGTCAAGTGGCCGGTCCTGATCATCCTGGTGACCCTGATGATCGCGCTCCTCTACTGGGCGGCGCCGAACGCCAAGGTGAAGGGGTTCCGGTGGATCACACCGGGCAGCTTCCTCGCGCTGTTCCTGTGGATCCTCGCCTCCGTCGGGTTCGCCTTCTACGTCGCCAACTTCGGCTCGTACAACAAGACCTACGGGACCATGGCCGGCGTGGTGGTCTTCCTGATCTGGCTGTGGATCACCAACCTGGCGATCCTGCTGGGCCTGGAGTTCGACGCCGAGACGGTACGCCAGCGGGCGATCGCGGGCGGTCACCCGCCCACCGACGAGCCCTACACCCAGCCCCGCGACACCACCGCGTGGGACGAGGACGACCGGCGGCGCATGGAGGAGGAGTGACCCTCCGTGTGTGCGCGTGACCAATGGTGACCGTCACGACCGGAGGCCGGAAGTCCGGTTTGTTCTGTTCGCTCCGGAAACCCGAGGAGGCGGAACCGCACACACCCTTCGAGGAGGAGTGACGACCATGACGACGGCCAAGGACATCATGCACCCCGGCGCCCGGTGGATCCCCGCGGGCGAGTCGCTGGACCGGGCCGCCCAGCTGATGCGGGAGCTCGACGTGGGCGCCCTGCCGGTGGCCGGCGACGACGACCGGATGCGGGGCATCATCACCGACCGCGACATCGTGGTGAAGTGCGTGGCCGCGGGCAAGGACCCGTCGAAGGTCACCTGCGGCGAGCTCACCGAGGGCACGCCGCGGTGGGTGGACGCCTCCGCCGACGTCGACGACGTACTGCAGGAGATGCGGGAGCACCGGATCAAGCGGCTGCCCGTCATCGAGAACAAGCGGCTGATCGGCATGATCAGCGAGTCGGACCTGGCGCACCACCTGACCGACGACAAGCTCGCCGACTTCATGGAGAGCGTCTACTCCAGCGCCTGACGGCGCCGGACCACACACAAGCGCCTGACGGCGCCGGACACGCGAAGGCCGCCCCCTCCCGCGCCGAGGGGGCGGCCTTCGCCGTCGCGCACACCGGGCCGGCGTCCGCGGCGGTCCGGCTCGTACGGCGCGCGGGCCGGTGGGTCAGCCCAGGCCGAGCACCGCCATGGTCCGGTCGGCCATCCGGGACTCGCCCAGCGCGTTGGGGTGGACCGGGACGAGGCTGTTGCCGCCGATGACCGGCTCGATCCACCGGGTGCCGGAGGCCTTGCAGGCGTCGTGCCCCTCGGAGACCTGGGCGAAGTCGACGTACGTGGCGCCGGACTCGCGCGCGGCGCGGGCGAGGGTGTCGTTGAGGTGGCCCTGCAGGCCGCGCAGGTAGGGGATGTCGCCGCGGGCGATGGGCAGCTTGGCGAAGCAGGTGGAGTCGAACGTCGCCGGGGTGATCCAGGGGTAGCCCAGGACGGCGATCCGCGCGTTCGGCGCCTTGGCCTTGACGGCGGCCAGCGCGCTCTTCAGCGCCGGGTAGGTGGTGTCGTCGATCGCGTCGGTGAACTTGCTGCCGTAGAGCGTCTGGCACGGGTTCCCGTAGCCGGCGGTGACCAGGCCGGCCGAACCGCAGGCCAGCAGCGCCCCGATGAAGGTGCTGTTGTCGTTGCCGCCGATGGTGAAGGTGACCAGGTCCGTGTCGGTGGACAGGGCGTTCACCTGCGGGGCGACGGTCGGGTACTGGGACTGGGTGAAGTGCTTGGTCTGGGCGGCGCCGCAGGTGACGTCGGTGAGCTGGGCCCCGATGCGGGCGGCGATCACCTTGGGGTAGTTGGCCTGGGAGCGCAGACACAGCGGGCTGCTGAGATCGGTGGGCGAGACACCGGATCCGGCGCTGTAGCTGTCGCCGAGGGCCACGTACGTGACCGGGTCGGCGGCCTGGGCGGGCTGGGCGGTGAGACCGAGAGCGGCGACGGCGCTCGCCGCGAGGGCGGCGGCGAGGGTTCTGCGCAGGCGGCGGGCGGGGTGCGGCATCAGGTCCTCCTGGGGTACGGCGGGGGCGCGGCACGGCGGGGGGCCGTGCCCAGGGCGGCGCGCGGGCGGTGGGGGCAGGCGGACGGACCCGGGGGTCCGCAGGGCGGACACGCGGGGGTTACTCGCTCGTAATGTCGGGCCCATGACAGGGACTTGTCAACGATCTGGACGTGTCTCGTCGCGACAGAAAGTGTCCCGGGGCCGCCGGAACGCCTCGCGGAACAGAGGACCGCCGTGCGGTGTTCAGGCATGCGAAGGGAGGTCGACGTGGAGATGACCAGGTCGTACCACGAGCTCGGAACGCCGGCCGAGCGCTGGGAGAGGGCGCAGAGGCACTTCGGGCGGAAGAACTACGCGGACGCCGCGCGGGTGCTCGCCTCGCTGGTGGAGGAGGTGCCGGAGCAGAGCGGCCCGCGGCTGCTGCTGGCGCGGGCCTACTACCACTCCGCGCAGCTGCGGCGGGCGGAGGCCGAGTGCCGGGTGCTGGTGGAACGTCACCCGGTGGAGGGGTACGCCCGGCTGCTCCTCGGGCGGACCCTGGAGCGGCAGGGCCGCGACGAGGAGGCGCGCCCGCACCTGCGGCTGGCCGCCGCGATGGCGGGCGAGTTCGAGGACGCGTGAGGTCCGGCCCCGGCCCGGGCCCGGTTGTTCCGGGCCGGGGCCGGGGCCGCACCCGGGCCGGTGGTGGCGGGGGTTCGGCCGTGCCGGTTCACGGCGGCGCCCCGGACGGGGGCGTAGGCGAGACCCGGCCGGGGTGTGGGCGGGGCCCGGCCGGGGTGTGGGCGGGGCCCGGCCGGGGTGTGGGCGGGGCCCGGCCGGGGCGTGGGCGGGGCCGGCGGAGGCGTTGGCGAGGCCCGGACGAGGCCCGGCGCATCCCGGCGGGGGTTCGGGGGGGCCCGGCGGGGGTGGCGGCACGCCCGGCCGGGGCCCGCCGGGTCTGTGCCGGCCGGGGCGGCGTCAGCCCCGGTAGGCCTCCAGGAGGCGGAGCCAGACCTCGCTGAGGGTCGGGTAGGCCGGGACGGCGTGCCACAGGCGCGCGACCGGGACCTGGGCGACCACCGCGACGGTCGCCGAGTGCAGCAGCTCGCCGACCCCCGGGCCGACGAAGGTGACGCCGCGCAGGGTCTCCTTGTCCAGGTCGACGACCATCCGGGCCCGCCCCCGGTAGCCGTCGGCATAGAGCCCCGCGCCGGCCACGGTGGCGAGGTCCACGTCGACCGCCCGCACCCGGTGCCCGGCCCGTTCCGCCTCGGCGAGGGTGACGCCCACCGAGGCGACCTCGGGGTCGGTGAAGACCACCTGGGGCACGGCGCCGTCGTCGGCGGTGGCGGCCGTCGGCGGCGCCTCCCCCCTGGCCCGGGCGGCGATCGCGTCGCCCGCGACCCGCGCCTGGTACTTGCCCTGGTGGGTGAGGAGCGCCCGGTGGTTGACGTCCCCGGCCGCGTACAGCCAGTCGCTCCCGGTGACCCGCAGGGTGCCGTCCACCTCGAGCCACGAACCGGGCTCCAGGCCCACCGTCTCCAGCCCCAGGTCGTCGGTGCGCGGCGCCCTGCCGGTGGCGAACAGGATCTCGTCGGCGTCCACCCGGTCGCCCGCGTCCGTGACCGCGACCACGGAGCCGTTCTCCCTGCTCACGCCGGTGACCGAGACCCCCGTGCGCACCTCGGCGCCCGCCTCGCGCAGCGCCTCGGCGACCAGTTCCCCGGCGAACGGCTCCATCCGCTCCAGCAGGCCGCTCCCGCGCACCAGCACGGTGACCCGGGAGCCGAGGTTCTGCCAGGCCGTGGCCATCTCCGCGGCGACCACTCCCCCACCGACCACCAGGAGCCGGCCGGGCGCCTCGCGGGCCGAGGTGGCCTCCCGGCTGGTCCAGGGGGCGACGGATCCGTCGCCCAGCCCGGGCAGGCCGGGCAGCGATGCCCGGCTCCCGGTGCAGGCGGCGACGGCGTGCCGGGCGGTGAGGGTCTCGGTCCGGCCCTCAGGGGTGGTGACGGTGACCGTGCGGGGGCCGGACAGGCGGCCGTGCCCGCGATGCAACCGGGCTCCTGCGCCCTCCAGCCACGCGACCTGCCCGTCGTCCTTCCAGTGGGCCACCTGCTCGTCGCGGTGGGCGAGCACCTCCACCGTGTCGAGGGGCGCCCGGGCGGCGGCGCGCAGGCCGGGCGTACGGCGGGCGTCGGCGTGCGCGATCACCGGCCGCAGCAACGACTTGCTGGGCATGCAGGCCCAGTACGAGCACTCCCCGCCCACCAGTTCGCTCTCCACCACGGCGGTGGACAGTCCGGCGGCGAGGGTGCGGTCGGCGACGTTCTCGCCGACGGGTCCGGCGCCGATCACGACGACGTCGTAGGCGAAGGTCTCGGTCTCGGTCATGCGACTCAGTCTTCCGGGTGGTGTGCGAACCGGCCACACGGGTAGGCGCGCCGGACCCGTCCGCTGGGCCGGACGGGTCTGCCAGGTCGCGAAGACGGCGCGCGCACGGCCGTATGGGGCGAACGGAATACCCCGTCCGGTCGTGCCGTTGTCGTCGGTGGCCGGGCGCAGTCAGCCGTACGACGTCCAGGAAGAGGAAGTCAGCTCATGAGCAGCACCGTGGAGCTCACCAAGGAGAACTTCGACCAGACGGTCACCGAGAACGGGTTCGTTCTCATCGACTTCTGGGCCGACTGGTGCGGGCCGTGCAAGCAGTTCGCCCCGGTGTACGAGAAGGCCGCGGAGGCCAACCCGGACCTGGTGTTCGCCAAGGTGGACACCGAGGCCCAGCCGGAGCTCGCCCAGGCCTTCGGCATCCAGTCGATCCCGACGCTGATGATCGTGCGGGACCAGGTGGCCGTCTTCGCACAGCCGGGCGCGCTGCCGGCCCCGGTGCTGGAGGACCTGATCGGCCAGGCGCGCGGACTGGACATGGAGGAGGTCCGCCGTTCCGTGGCCGCCCAGCAGGCGCAGGCCGAGCAGGGCGGCGCCGCCGAGGGCAAGGGCGGGGAGCCGGCCTGACCGGCCCGAGGGATCACCGCGGCATGCGCGGCATGTTCGGCATGGTTCGCCGGTTTCGTGAGGTGATGCGGTCCTGGCGGATCGGCCGGGGCGGCGACCCCGCCGTGAGAGCGGGTCAACAGCCCTCCTACGGTGGGGCGATGACCGTTCCCATCGACGAGGTCCCAGGCCGTTTCGGCCCGTCGGCGACCACTGAGGCCGACCCGCGCGCCGTCGGCCGGGTCCGCAGCGAGTACTCCCCCGCCCATGACGGCGACCCCGATCCCGGCGAGATCGTCTGGACGTGGGTGCCCTATGAGGAGAACGACGGCCGGGGCAAGGACCGCCCGGTGCTGGTCGTCGCCCGGGAGCCGGGCGGGACGCTGCTCGCGGTGCAACTGTCCAGCAAGGAGCACGACGGCGACCGCGACTGGGTGCCGATCGGCAGCGGCCCCTGGGACCGCACCGGCCGCCCCTCGTGGGTGGCGGTGGACCGTGTGCTGCGCGTCCACGACGCCGGTATGCGCCGCGAGGCGTGCGCCCTGGACCGCATGCGGTTCAACCTGGTGGTCCACCGGCTGCGCGAACGGTACGGCTGGCACTGACATCGTCCCCTCGGGCCGGCGCGCGGTCACCCCGCCGCCGGCCCGAGCCGCGCGTACATGTACA
Organism: Streptomyces sp. NPDC056600; assembly: GCF_042792855.1. Lineage (NCBI taxonomy): Bacteria > Bacillati > Actinomycetota > Actinomycetes > Kitasatosporales > Streptomycetaceae > Streptomyces > Streptomyces sp. NPDC056600. The sequence continues at coordinate 6,200 of NZ_JBHTVQ010000072.1, read as the reverse complement.
TGTCCCGCCGCTGATCGCGCCGCGGCGCCGTCCGAGGGCCGGTGAGGGGCGGGGCGGCCGGATTCGAACCGGCGTCCTCCGAGATGTCATCGCGGCGCATTACCTCTGTGCTACGACCCCGCCTTGGCCAGGACCTTACGCCTGCCGCACGACCGGCGCAGCTACTTTTGCCCTGCCCGCAGACCCCGACGGCCGCTCCGGACATGGGTGTTCACTTCACGCCGACCGTCCCGGCGAAGGCCGCCAGGGCCGTCAGGTCGTCGTCGCGCAGGCCGATGCGCGGGTTGACGTGGTGGAGCAGGGCGGGGGCGGGGTGGCGGGCGCCGACGTAGGCGTCGTCCGCGGCGCTCTGTTCGTCGTCCACCCAGGCGAAGGGGCGGCCTCCCGCGTACGCGACGAGGACCTCGGTCTTCCAGTGGACGCCGTCCGGGCGCTCCCGGAACAGGGCCTCGCCGAAGTCGACGTACGGGAGTTCCGGGAGACCGATCACCGGAGCGATCCACCGGTTGGCCTCCGCCATCCAGGTGGACGCCCAGCACAAGTCGTAGTCCAGGGACAGCAGTTGCGCACCGTGCCCGGGATGCAGCCAGACCCGGAGCGGCCGGAGCCCACCGCCCCGCGGCACCCGGATCGTGGTGTAGCCCTCGGGCCGCCGCGTGGGCTTGGCGGCGTACGGGTTGAGGGGACCGTCGACGTCGAGGAACAGCAGTGGACGGCTCATGGTCTCCCCTTCCACGGGGCGTACAGCCGACCGCCGCCCCCATCCGTGTGCCGACCATGCATCAGCCGAGGAGCGTGGTCAAAAGCAATTCGTAGAAGACGAGGTAGGCCAGCAGCGAGAACGGGGCGGCAGCCAGCAGGGTGAGGACGCGTTCCTTGAGGGTGCGGCCCATGAGCAGTGCCGTGAGGACCGCGACGGCGAGGCAGGCCCATGCCTGCGGGGCGTAGTGCAGGGCCCAGGCGTAGTGGATGGCCTCCGTGCCGAAGACACCCGCGAAGGCTGCGAGGCCGGCGACGCGGTGGCGCGGGCCGGCGCCACCGCGCCACCAGGAGCCCGCCACTCCGAACAGGGGGCCGGCGACGAACGCCATGCCCAGCCAGACGAGGGGCGCGAACAGGGAACCCATGCCGTCGCGCGCCATCTCGGCGTAGCCGTAGTAGCCGACGACGAGACCGGACTCGGCGCACAGACCCGCGACGGCGGCCGCGGGCAGACCGGCCGCGGGCAGACCGGCCTTCCGGGCCGACAGCAGCGCGCCCGCGGCGAACGCGGCGACGGACCACACCGCACCGGAGTTGGCGATCTGGTTCCACGCCCCCGGAAGCCAGCCCTGGCCCAGGTTGGTCAGCACGCCGAGCAGGAGCCCTCCGGCGAACGCCGACGCCGTGACAAGGGCCCAGGCCCTCGCCCTCGTGGCGGGCCCCGAGGCGGTGACGGGAGAAAGGGTCATGGTGGTGCTCACTGTCTCGTCGAGTGCTGCGGGGCTCGCGCCCCTCGGTGCACTGGGAGGGACGCACGGAGCCGTCGGCACGTTGCCTCGCACCGGCCCCTCCACCCCCTCGGGCCGCGGTGGTCCCTAGCGGCCGTCGCCCCTTGCGGCCGTCGCCCGACCCGGCGCTCCGGTCTCAGGCGGCCGCGGCGAGGCAGGCCGCGGCCCTCGCGCGACGGCGGCGGGTGACGCGGACGGAGACGAGGGCCGCGCAGGCCACCAGGAGCGGCCAGGCCAGGTGGAGGCCGCACAGGGCCAGCAGGGCGGTGACCGCGGCCAGCGCCGCCCACGCACAACGGCGACCCCAACTGGCCCGCGGGAGGAGGCGGATGGCGGCGGCCACCCCGATCGCGTACACCACGGCGAAGGAGGCCGCGGAGACCATGACCGCCGGCTCGGCGCCCGTCCTGGAGACCGCGACCGCCGCCAGGGTCAGCAGGGCGAGCGTGGCGACGAACAGCAGGCTGCGGCGCGGTGTCTCCCCCACGGTGCTGCCGCTGGCGAACCACCGCGGCAGCGCGCCGTCCCGGCCCAGGGCGGCGCCGAGCTTGGCGGCGCCGGCGAAGTAGGCGTTCATGGTGCCGAAGGTGAGCAGCAGCGCGGCCACCGCGGCGAGCGGACGCACGCTCTCGCCCAGGCCGCGGGCCATCAGGTCGCCGAGGGGCGCTCCGGAGCGCCCGGCGCCGGGGCCGAGGACGGCGACGACGGCGAACGCGGCCGCCAGGTACACCACGCCGACGATCGCGACGGCGGCCCCCGTGGCGCGGGGCAGGTCACGGTCGGGCCGCCGGAACTCGCCCGCGAGGTGGGCGACCGCCTCCCACCCGGCGAAGCAGAACACCAGCAGGGCAGCCGCGGGGCCGACGGCGGACCAGCCGTGCGGGGCGAACGGGCGCAGGTTGGCGGTGTCGGCGTGCGGGAGGGAGAAGAGCACGGCAGCGGCCAGCAGGGCGAGCAGGAGCGCGAAGAGGACGACCTGAAGTCGCCCGGTGAGGCGGAGTCCGGCGGCGTTGACCGCCGTGACCGCGCCCATCAGACCGGCCGCGGTGACCACCGTGGTGGGCGTCCCGCCGCCGAGCGCGTCGGAGACGTAGGAGCCGCCGAAGAGGGCGGCGGCCGTGGCGCCCGGCGGTATGGCGAGGTAGAAGCACCAGCCGGCGACCGCGGCGCTCCGCTCGCCGAACGCGAGCCGGGCGTAGGTGGAGACGCCGCCCGCGTCGGCGTGGCGGGCCCCCAGGGCGGCGAAGGCGACGGCCAGCGGCACGGAGAGCACCACCAGTGCGAGCCAGGCCAGCAGCGAGGCGGGCCCCGCGATGCCGGCGGCGAGCGCCGGGAGAGCGATGACTCCGGTGCCGAGCACGGCGCCCACGGACAGGGCGGTGCCCTGCGCCATGGTGAGCCGTCCGGCCGGAAGGGACGGAGGTGTGGAGGTGTGCTGGGACATGGCTCCAGCCTCCGCGGCGGCCCGTTGCGCGGACAGTGGCGGAAACGACGGTGTGCGCTACATTCCTGCCATGGACGACAACGGCACGCCCGCCGGCGTCACACCCCTCGGCGCACCGTTCGACGGCGCACCCCTCCGCGGCTCGCCCACCCGTCCCCATGTGGTGGCCGTGGCGGTGACGGACGGCGCGACCAACTTCGAACTCGCGGTGCCCTGCGAGGTGTTCGGGACCGACCGCAGCGACGTCGTCGACCCCTGGTACGAGTTGCGGCTCTGCGCCGTCGAACCGGGGCCGCTGCGGACCTCCGCCGGGCTGACGCTGAGCACGGAGCACGGCCTCGACGACCTGGCGGAGTCCGACACCGTGGTCGTCGCCGCCTGCCCGCGGCGCGTGCAGCTCGACCCGCCCCCGGCGCTGCTCGACGCGCTGCGGGCCGCCCACGCGCGGGGACGGCGGATCGTCTCGCTGTGCAGCGGCGCCTACGTGCTCGCCGCGGCGGGCCTGCTCGACGGACGCCGGGCGACCACGCACTGGATGAACACCGTGGACTTCGCGCACCGCTTCCCGCGGGTGACCTACGACCCCTCCGCGCTGTACGTCCAGGACGGCACCGTGTTCACCTCGGCCGGCACCGGCGCGGCGATCGACCTGTGCCTGCACCTGGTGCGTACCGACCACGGTTCCGCGGTCGCCAACGAGGTGGCCCGGCGGATGGTGGTGCCGCCGCACCGGGAGGGCGGCCAGACCCAGTACGCCAAGCCGCTCCCGCCGCGCGCCCTGCGGCGCGAGGAAGGGCTGGGCCCGGTGCTGGAATGGGCCCGTGAGCGGCTGCACGAACCGCTCACGGTGGCCGGGATGGCCCGGCAGGCCCGTCTCGGCGAGCGCACCTTCGCGCGCCGTTTCCGCGACACCCTGGGGACCACGCCGTTGCAGTGGATCCTGCGCAAACGGGTGCTGCTCGCCCAGGAGTTGCTGGAGACGACCGACGAACCGGTGGAGTCCGTGGCCCACCGGACCGGTTTCGGCAACGCCGCCAACCTGCGCCGTCATTTCGGCCGGCTCACCACGGTCTCCCCGCAGACCTACCGCCACGTCTTCCGCCACCGGTCGGCCTCGGCGGCGGGCCGCCCGGCGCCGGGGAGGTGACCGGGCCGGCTCCACGGCGGAACGCGGCCCGGTCGGCCCTCGGAAGGGCGGCTCCGAGCGTCCCCCGCAGGGGTGGCTCCTGGCGGGTCAGCCCCAGCTCATGACGATCTCCCGTTCGAACGCGTGGTAGCCGGCCCGCGCGAAGGCCGCGGCCATCGGCGCGTTGCCCAGGTCGGTGGAGGCCCGGATCCGGGGGACGCCCTGGTCCGTGAGGACCCGGGTGCCTTCCGCGAGGATCTCGTCGACGTACCCCTTGCCGCGGTGTTCGGGCAGGACGGCGAGGTAGGCGATGATCGGGTTGTAGCCGTTGTGGGCGGGGATCACGAAGCCCACCGGTTCCCCGTCGGGCAGCGTGGCGACCCGCCACCACTCCCGCGGGCTGCGGTAGCCGGCCAGTTCGTCGGCGTACTGGGCCTCGGCCGCCTCCTGGGCGGACATGGTGGTCAGGTCGTGCAGGCTGTAGGCATCCAGGGTGCCGTCCAGCACGCGGGCCATCAGACGGGTCAGTTCGCCCTCGTCCCGGGGCGTGCGGAAGGCCAGACGTCCGGTGGGCGGGGGAACGGGCGCGCCGGAGGGCCTCTCCAGGCGGAGCCGTTCCACGAAGGGGCGGGCCCCGGTGCGCGCGGCGACGGCCATCCGGCCCTCCACGGCGCGCCGGACGGCCGGGGTGTCACGCCAGTCGGGCGGCACGAACCGGGTGTACTCCGGTGTAGGGCCCTCCGGGCCGGACACCGCGGACAGGGCGGTGCGCAGCAGGCGCTCGCCGACGTCGAGGCGGTCCGCCCCGGGCAGGCCGTCGTCGACGTCGAGGACGTCGAGGAGCAGGGGCCGGTGGGCTCCCGGGCGGCTCCACCAGGCGAGCCTGGCGAGCAGCCGGTCCCCCCGCAGGGCGATCCACATCCACTCGGGGCGTCGCCGCCCCTCGTCGAGATCGGCGTCGAACTCCGCGTCGAGCGCGTAGGACAGGCGGCGGAAGAGGTCGAGTTCCGCGCGCCCGGTGAGGGGGCGCACGGTGACGAGTTCTGTGTTCACGGTCGAGGCTTTCCGGTGAGGGCGCTCGGCCGTCCGCGACGGGGTCAGGCCGAGTGCCCGGCCCCGGGAAGGACGAACGCGGGTGCGGTACGGGGCGTGGACATGACTTACCCCTCCTCCTCGGTCGGTGGTCGTGTGCGCGGGCCGGCGTTGACCGGGCGGCGCGGCTCCGGCATGTCTACCAGCGGCGGCACGGACCCCGCCATCGATTTTGGATCTTCCTCGTGCTCCGCCAGCCGCCCCGCGCTTCCGGGCCGTCACCGCCCGGGCTCTGCCCGCGTCTTGCCAGGCGGGTTCACGGCACCGTAAGTTACTGACTGGTAGGTTGGTGTCACCGTCTCGACCCGCGTGCAAAGGAGCAGCCCATGCCCACTCTCGACCGTCAGGGCGACGTCTTCGTCCTCGATCTCGGAGACGGCGAGAACCGCTTCCACCCGGACTGGATCGCCTCGGTCGACAGCGCCCTGGACGAGGTGGAGAAGGCGGAGGGCCCCAAGGCCCTGGTGACCGCCGCGACGGGCAAGTTCTGGTCCAACGGCCTGGACCTCGACTGGCTGCTCGCCCACGCCGAGGAGCACCGGAACTACGTCGTGTCGGTGCACGCGCTGTTCGCGCGGGTGCTGTCCCTCCCGCTGGTCACCGTCGCGGCGCTGCAGGGACACACCTTCGCGGCCGGGGCGATGCTCTCGCTGGCGCACGACTTCCGGGTGATGCGCGCCGACCGCGGCTTCTGGTGCCTGCCCGAGGCGGACATCCACATCCCGTTCACCCCCGGCATGTCCGCCCTCATCCAGTCCCGGCTCACTCCGCAGACCGCGCACGAGGCGATGGTCACGGCACGCCGCTTCGGGGGCGAGGAGGCGCTGGCGGCGGGCGTCGTGGACCGGGCGGTCCCGGAGGACGCCGTGCGCGCGACGGCCGTCGAGCTGGCGGGGGCGCTGGCCGGAAAGGCGAGCGGAACGCTCGGCACGATCAAGTCGCGGATGTACGGACCGGCCCTGGAACTGCTCCGGGACACCACCGACCCGATGGGCTGAACTCCCTGCGCGACAGCGCCTCCCGCCCGGTCCCGGGACCGGGCGGGAGG
>NZ_JBHTVQ010000071.1:0-32792 GCF_042792855.1 Streptomyces sp. NPDC056600 | reverse complement strand
GCCGCGGCGGCCGGGGCTGCCGCGGCGGACGTCCGCGCCTGGGCGGCCGCGGCGCCCGGGAGGCCGTGCGGCGCGGCGCCGGGAGAGTCGTACGGCTCGTGCGCGGCGACGCCCGGCGCGGGGGCCCCCGCGGACGGCGGGGCGGGGGCGGCGGAGTCCGGAGCGACGACCGGGCCGGCGGAGGCGGTCGCGGGAGGCCGGGCGGACGGGCCCGCGAACTGGCCCAGCCCTTCGCGGGCCTGGGCGATCCGCATCGCCTCGATGGTCAGGTCGTGCCGCATCTCCGCGCGGCTCCACGACCTCTCCGCCAGTTCCCACAGCGTGGTGAGGTGCAGCGGGTTGACGCCGGTGACCTCGGCGAGGGCGATCACCGCGCCCTTCGGCGGCAGCAGCCGTCCGTTGAGGTAGCGCTCCCAGGACGTCCTGCTGTACCCGGTGCTGTCGGCCACCGCCGCGATGCCCGATCCGCCGCGGTCCACCAGCATCCGCAACGCGGCGGTGAGCTCCCTGACCTCGGGATCGAGTTCCTCCGGCAACGCCTTCCAACGCGGCATGGTTCCCCCCTCTGCCCGAGCGTCCGGCCCCCTGCCGCGCGCCTCCCCCGCACACGGCATTCCGGACGTCCCGACCACGTTAGCCCGATACGAGGCGTTGCGGGAGAACACCTCCCGTACCCGGCACCGGCGCGCGGGAGCGCGCGGGGTGGGGCGGGAGCGGAGGGGCGCGAGGGGCGCGTGGGGCGGCGAGCCGGGCGGGGAGCCGGGGCGGGCGGCCCCCCCGCGGTCAGCCCTCGTCGACGGTGAAGTGCAGCAGGTCCTTCAGGAAGGGAATCTCCAGCCCCTCCGGCTCGACCATCAGCGCGAGGAGCACGATGACGACGCCCAGCAGCCCGTACGTCACCACGTCGGTGAACCGCGAACGCACCGCCAGGATGCCGACGTTCGGCACCGTCCAGCGCAGCGCCGCGCCCAGCAGGAGCCCGCAGCCGATCACCACGGTCCCGGCCCGGAACACACCGAAGGCGGTGATCAGCAGCCCGATCGCGGCCACCGTGCTGACCAGCAGGATCGGCCACTGCCGGGCCGGGGCCGGCGCGTCCTTGGGCGCGGCGCGGCCGCCGCCCTCGGGTCGCGCCGTGTCCCGGGTGAACAGCGGGAACCGGCGGGTGACCCGCCGCGGACGCCCCTGCGCGTCGGGCGCGCTGACCGCGTCCCGCACCACGGGGGGCCCGGCGGGGTCCCCGGCACGGGGCCCCTCGGCATCGTCCCGCGGCCCGGCGCCGTCGGAGGCCTCGGCGGACTCTCCCGGCCCGGCGGCGTCGGAGGCCTCGGAGGCGTCGGAGACGTCCCTGGAGTCCCGCGCCTCCGTGGCGTGGGACTCCCGCACCTCCGCGGCCTCCGGGGTGTCCCGCGCCTGCCGGGTGTCCGGGGTGTCCCGCGCCTTCCGGGCCTCCGGGGAGGGCGAACCGTCCGGCGCCCGCTCCGCGTCCGTCGCCCCGTGCCCGCCCCGCGACTCAGCCGGCACGGCGCTCCGCCGCCTCGACCACGTTGACCAGCAGCAGCGCCCGCGTCATGGGGCCGACGCCGCCCGGGTTGGGGGACAGGAAGCCGGCCACCTCGGCCACGTCCGGGTGGACGTCGCCGACGATCTTGCCCTCGTCGTTGCGCGAGACGCCGACGTCCAGCACCGCCGCGCCGGGCTTGATGTCCTCGGCGCGGATCAGGTGCGGCGAACCGGCCGCCGCGACGACGATGTCCGCGCGCCTGAGGTGGGCGGCCAGGTCCTTGGTGCCGGTGTGGCACTGGGTGACCGTGGCGTTCTCCGACCGGCGGGTCAGCAGCAGCGGCATCGGACGGCCGATGGTGACGCCGCGGCCGACCACGACGACCTCGGCGCCCTTGGTCTCCACGCCGTAGCGGCGCAGCAGGGTGAGGATGCCGTTGGGGGTGCAGGGCAGCGGGGCGGGCTCGTTGAGCACCAGGCGGCCAAGGTTCATCGGGTGGAGGCCGTCGGCGTCCTTGTCCGGGTCCATCAGCTCGAGGATGCGGTTCTCGTCGATGCCCTTGGGCAGCGGGAGCTGGACGATGTAGCCCGTGCAGGCCGGGTCCTCGTTCAGCTCGCGGACGACCGCCTCGATCTCCTCCTGGGTGGCCGTGGCGGGCAGCTCGCGCTGGATGGACGCGATGCCGACCTGGGCGCAGTCACGGTGCTTGCCGGCGACGTACTTGTGGCTGCCGGGGTCGTCCCCCACCAGCAGGGTGCCGAGACCGGGCGTGACGCCCTTCTCCTTCAGCTTCGCCACGCGGGCGGCAAGCTCGGACTTGATCTCGGCCGCGGTGGCCTTGCCATCGAGAATCTGGGCGCTCATGCCTCCATCCTCCCGGATGGACCCGGCCCGGTTCAAAACAGGTCCACGGCCGGCCGGGGCGCGCCGCCGGCCCGTCGGCCTCCCGTCATCCCCAGGTTGCGCTTCCGCAACAGGTCACGCCTGCGGGTGGACAGCGCAGAACGGGTGCAGAACGATGAAACGGCAGTGCAGCGGGCAGTACCGGGGGGCCACCGCCACGTGCACCTTCCTCCGCAGACGTTCGCCCGTCGTCGCCCTGTCGAGCGTCGAGTACCCGGAGAAAGGCAACACCCATGAGCTATGGCGATCCCAACAACCCCTACGGCGCGCCGCAGCAGCCGGCGGGCAGCCCGTACGGCCAGCCCCAGCAGCCGGCGGGCAGCCCGTACGGCCAGCCGCAGCAGCCGCAGCCCGGGTACGGCTACCCGCAGCAGGGTCAGCAGCCCGGCATCCCGCCGCAGTCCGGCTACGGCTACCCGGCGGGCGGCCAGGGCGGCTACCAGCAGGGTCCCCCGCCCGCGTCGATGGGCATGCGCTTCCTGGCCCGTCTGATCGACGGCGTGATCATCGGCGTGATCTACGGCATCCTGATGGGCGTCGGGGTCCTGGGCGCCAGCGACTCGATCTCGGAGTGCGAGAGCCTGGTCGGTACGCCGAGCTACCAGCCCTGCATCGACGACGCCGCCGGCAGCCTGGCGGGCACCTTCTTCGCCATCGCGGGCTTCTTCATGATCTTCACCCTGCTCTACGAGTGGCTGATGGTCGGTCTGGTCGGCGCCACCGTCGGCAAGCTGGCGCTCGGCCTGCGCGTGGTGAAGGCCGACACCGGCCAGAAGCCCGGCCTGGGCTCCTCCTTCATCCGCTGGATCATCCCGACGGTCGGCGCCTTCCTCTGCGGCATCGGCCAGCTGCTGGTGTACCTGTCCCCCTTCTGGGACAACTCCGGCCGTCAGCAGGGCTGGCACGACAAGGCCGCGTCGACCATGGTCCTCGGCAAGCGCTGACGGATCCCCGCCCGTACGACGGCGGCGCACCCCGGACCTCCGGGGTGCGCCGCCGTCGTTCGTACCGCCTCGCGGCGGCCGGTGGATCGTCAGTGGAAGAAGTGCCGCGTACCGGTGAAGTACATGGTGACGCCCGCCTTCTGCGCGGCCTCCACCACCAGCTCGTCACGGACCGAACCGCCCGGCTGCACCACGGCCTTGACGCCCGCGGCGGTGAGGATCTCCAGCCCGTCGGGGAACGGGAAGAAGGCGTCGGAGGCGGCGTACGAACCGCGTGCCCGCTCCTCGCCGGCCCGCTCGACGGCCAGCTTGGCGCTGTCGACGCGGTTGACCTGGCCCATGCCGACGCCGACCGAGGCGCCGTCCTTGGCGAGCAGGATCGCGTTGGACTTCACCGCGCGGCAGGCCTTCCAGGCGAACGCCAGCTCGGCGAGCTCCGCCTCGGACAGCGCCTCGCCGGTGGCCAGGGTCCAGTTGGCCGGGTCGTCGCCGTCGGCCTGCAGCCGGTCGGTGACCTGCAGCAGCGCGCCGCCGTCGATCGGCTTGACCTCGACGGGCGCGGACGGGGCCTCAGGAGCCCGCAGCACGCGGATGTTCTTCTTCCGGGCGAGGATCTCGACGGCGCCGTCCTCGTAGTCCGGCGCGACGACGACCTCGGTGAAGATCTCGGCGACCTGCTCGGCCATCTCCTTCGAGACCGGCCGGTTGACCGCGATGACGCCGCCGAACGCGGACAGCGGGTCGCAGGCGTGCGCCTTGCGGTGCGCCTCGGCGACGTCGGCGCCCACCGCGATGCCGCAGGGGTTCGCGTGCTTGATGATCGCGACGCAGGGCTCGTCGTGGTCGTACGCGGCACGGCGCGCGGCGTCCGTGTCCGTGTAGTTGTTGTACGACATCTCCTTGCCGTGCAGCTGCTCCGCGCCGGCCAGGCCGCCCTCGGCGCCCTCGGAGAGGTAGAGGGCGGCGGGCTGGTGCGGGTTCTCGCCGTAGCGCAGGGTGTGGCTGCGCTGCCAGGTCGCGCCCAGGAAGTCCGGGAACTGCCCCGCCTTGTCAGCCGCGGCCTCGTCCGCCGGGGCGTAGTCGGAGGCGAACCAGGAGGCGACGGCCACGTCGTAGGAGGCGGTGTGCTGGAACGCCTCGGCGGCCAGCCGCTTGCGCGCGGCCAGGTCGAACCCGCCGCCCTTCAGCGCGGAGAGCACGTCGGCGTAGCGGGCCGGGCTGGTGACCACGGCGACCGACGGGTGGTTCTTGGCGGCGGCGCGCACCATGGAGGGGCCGCCGATGTCGATCTGCTCGACGCACTCGTCGGCCGAGGCGCCCGAGGCGACGGTCTCGCGGAACGGGTAGAGGTTGACGACCACCAGGTCGAACGGGGCGACGCCCAGCTCGTCCAGCTGCTGACGGTGGCTCTCCAGCCGCAGGTCGGCCAGGATGCCGGCGTGGACCTTCGGGTGCAGAGTCTTCACGCGCCCGTCCAGGCACTCCGGGAAGCCGGTGAGCTCCTCGACCTTGGTGACGGGGACGCCTGCGGCGGCGATCCGGCCGGCGGTGGAGCCGGTGGAGACCAGCTCGACGCCCGCCTCGTGGAGGCCCTGGGCGAGCTCCTCGAGACCGGTCTTGTCGTAGACGCTGACCAGTGCGCGACGGATGGGCCGCTGGGTCGTGACAGTGCTGTCGGCGGTCACGGGATAACTACCTTTCGTCCCTCAATGCGGTGGCCGTTGCGGGCGATACGCCCCACGACATCGACGAGCAGCCTTCGCTCGACTTCCTTGATGCGCTCGTGCAGAGCGCCTTCGTCGTCCTCGTCCCGGATCTCGACCACGCCCTGGGCGATGATCGGGCCGGTGTCGACGCCGTCGTCGACGAAGTGGACGGTGCATCCGGTGACCTTGGCGCCGTACGCGAGCGCGTCGCGCACGCCATGGGCTCCGGGAAAACTGGGCAGCAGGGCAGGGTGCGTGTTGACGAACCGCCCGCCGAAACGGGCCAGGAACTCCTTGCCCACGATCTTCATGAAGCCGGCCGAGACCACGAGGTCGGGCCGGTGGGCCGCGACGGCCGCGGCGAGCGCCGCGTCCCACTCGTCGCGGGTGGCGTGGTCCTTCACCCGGACGACGAAGGTGGGCAGCCCGGCGCGCTCGGCGCGGGCCAGCCCCTCGATCCCGTCACGGTCGGCGCCGACGGCGACGATCTCGGCGCCGTACTCCTCGGTGCCGGTCTCCTCGATCGCGTCGAGGAGTGCCTGGAGGTTCGTACCGGATCCGGACACCAGCACGACGAGGCGCTTGACGCCGGTGGACACGGGCGCGGGCGGCTGGGCGGCGGCCACGGCGGGGGCCTTTCTCGGGAGAGCGGCGATACCGGCCGGTCGTACGCGCGGCTTTGTACGGACGTACGAATGCTTCGCGCCCCTGTTTCGGGGAAGTCTACGAAGCGGTCGACCGGCAGCAACGATACCCGGCACTTCGGACGCCCCCACGGGACGGGGGCGGAGCCGGGCGGTACCGTCTGCCGTGTGCGACGCGGCACCGGGCGGGAACGTCCCAGGTGCGCCACACGTTCCGAAGAGGGCAGGGGCCCGGGCCCGGGGTCTTCCCCGGCGCCGGATGTGCCGCACGGCACATCGGCGACGCCTTCCCCTCGCTCTTCGGGCGGCGCCGCCAAGACCGCAGGCCGCCCACCGGATCCAGCCGTCCCGCCTCCGCCCACCCGAGACCCGAACGCCGCCGCTCCCGCAGACCCGCCGCCGCTCCGCATCCACCGCACCGTCGTTCCGCATCCCGCTCCAGCCAGTTCCAGCCAGTTCCAGCCAAGGGGAAGACGCACACCCGATGCCCGACCGCCGCAGCCCGCGACTCCTCACCCTCGCCACGCGCCTCGCGCCCGGTACGCGAGGGCATGCCTCGCCGGGAGGGGAGCGTGGCGGCGTGCTGCTGCGGAAGCCCTCCGAGTCCGGCTCCCCCGCCCGCGACGACCACCGCGACGCCGACGGCCGGCCGGCCGACGAGGACAACCCGTTCGCGCCGCCGCCGGAGAACCAGCCCTCGCAGGAGGGCCGCTGGAGCGACCGGCAGCCCGAGGGCGGCGGTGGCGGCGGCTGGTCCGGCTGGGGCCAGCGCCCCGAAGGGTCCGGCCAGGGGAACCGATCCGGCCAGGGCGGCTCCGGCGACGGACCGGGCGGACCCGGCCTGCGCTGGGACCCCACCGACCCCGCCCAGCGGCGCGCCCGCTACGCGCTGCTCAGCGGCACCTGGGGCCTGATCCTCATGCTCTTCGGGCTGCCGTACGTCGCGCTGCTGCTCGGCGTGCTCGCCCTCTACTGGGGCATCAGCGCCCTGCGCACGCCCTCCCGCCCGCAGGACCCGGACCGTCCGGCGGACGGGGCCGCGGCCACCGCCGCCGGATCCCCGGCCGCCTCGGGCGGCCGCAATCCGCAGCGGCGGGCGGCGATCGTCGGCATCGTCACCGGGTCGATCGCGCTGCTGATGGTGCTGCTGTTCATCCTCGCCCAGCAGGTGTTCCTGCGGGACTTCTACGTCTGCACGGACGACGCGCTCACCCGCGACGCCCGCCAGGCCTGCGAGAGGTACCTCCCCGACAGCGTCCCGGACAACCTCCGCGACAGCCTCACCGCGTCCATGTGAGAAGCGGGAGCTGACGGGCTGACAAGGGGCGCCGGCCTATCGGCGCCCCTTTTCCCTCTCCCGGGACCGGTCCCGTTCCCTAGCGGGTGGCCGCGGTGACCAGCCCGGCCAGGATCAGCACCCCCATCACCGCTGTCACGACCACCGCCGCGGCGGTCCACCACCGGGCCAGCCGCTCCGCGCGGTGCCGGACCACCGGCGGACGCGAGGGCCTGGCGCGCGTGCTGGAGGTCGCCACCTGCGCGGCCTCCGCCATCCGCCGCCGCAGCGTCCCGGGGTCGGCCAGCTCCGGCAGCCGGACCGCCACCGCCTCCCGGGCCCGGCACAGCCGGCTCGCCGTCGCCGCGGTGGAGGCCTCGGTCTCGGCGGCCGTCTCGGGCAGGTCGAGCCCGAGGCCGTCGTAGAGCAACAGCGTGCGCCGGTGCAGCGGCGGCAGGTCACGCAACGCCGCCAGCAGCGCCCGGTCCGCGGGGGCCACCCGCCGGCCGCCGGCCAGGGTCCGCTGCCGCCGTCGGCGCCGTCGTCCGGCGCGCCGCCAGGGCGACAACGCGTGGTCGTGGGCCACCGCCCGCACCCAGCTCGGCGGGTCCGGGTCGAGCGCCACCTCCGGCCAGCGGTGCCAGGCGTCCCGGAACGCCCGCTCCACGCACTCCAGCGCGACACCGTGCCGCCCGGTGAGCAAGTACGTCTGCCGGACGAGGGTCGGGGCGCACGACCCGTACAGCGCGTCGAACGCCTCCTCAGGCGTCAGGGACGTCACCTCGTCACCCGTCCGATCGACAAAACCCATAAGCGCATAATGGGCGACACGTCCCGTATGCGCCTGTTACGCGAGGAATGCGGGTGCCGTTGGGAGCATGGCGAGGTGTCCCAGACCGCGCCTCCCCCGCCGCCTTCGCCCTCGCCGTCCTCCTCTCCACCACCGCCCCTCGCGTCCTCCGCCGCTTCCCTTGCGGGTCCCGCTCAGGGTCCCGCTCCGGGGCCTGCTCCGGACCGCGCTTCGGCGCAGCCCGGCGATGCGCCGCCCATGGGGACACCCGGCGGAGCCCAGTTCGACGGGGCCCAGTTCGGCGAGGCGCAGCCCGTACGATCGGCCGCTCCGCCGCGCGCGACGCCGTCCGCACCCCGGCGGTTCCTGGTCGGGCTGCTGCTCCGGCTGGTCCTCCGCCTCCGGCTGCGGCTGCTCCTGGGCCGCGCGGCACTGGGCGCGGCGGTCGCCGGTGCGGCGGGCAGGGGCACGGCGGCGGACCGGGAGTCCGGCGAGGGCACGGACCGCGCGGGGTGGCGCTCCCGCGTCCGTCCGGAGTCGCTGCCTCCCTTGTCGACGCTGGTGGCCGGCCTCACCGCGGCCGGCACCGGCCTGGTCGTCCTCGCCGTGCCGGTCCTGTTCCTCTGGATGACCTCGCCCTATCCCGGCAGCGGCCCGGGCAACGCGCTGCACACGACGGCGGCGCTCTGGCTGTCGGCCCACGGCGTCGACCTGATCCGCACCGACACCCTCTCCGGCGTGCCCGCGCCGATGGGCGTCGGCCCCCTGCTGCTCACCGCGCTCCCGGTGTGGCTGCTGCACCGGGCGGGACGGTCCGTCGTCGAGGACGGCGACCGGACCGACGACGACGCTCCTCCGGCTCCGGGCGTCGCCTGGGCCGGCGTGACGGCGGGATACGTGGCGGTGGGCCTGCTCGCCGCGCTGTACGCCATGGGCGGCGGGTACCGGCCTGGCTGGGGATGGACCACCCTCTGGCTGCCCGCGCTGGCCGCCGGAGTGTCCCTCTCCGGCATGTGGACCGGGTCCGACCACCTGCGGCGCGCGGTGGACCGGACCGCCGGACGTCTCCCCGACCTCCTCCTCGGCCGCGCCGACCCGGGCCGCCGGCTGGGCGCCGCGTTCCGGGCGGCCGGGGAGGGCGCGGCGGCGCTGGTGTGCGGCGGAGCGCTGCTGTCGGTGATCGCGCTCGTGCTGCACGCCGGGGACGCGGGGGCGGCCTTCGGCCGGCTCGCCGGAGGCTGGGTGAGCGGCGTGACCCTGCTGCTGCTCTGCCTGGCACTGCTGCCGAACGCGGCGGTGTGGGCGGCCGCGTACGCGATGGGTGCCGGCTTCCTGCTCGGGCCAGCCGTGGTCGCGCCCCTCAGAGCCGGAGCCGGAGGAACGGTGCCGCGCCTGCCGGTCTTCCCGTGGCTCGCCGCGGTACCGACCGGGACGCCCCCGCGGGAGGGCGCGGGCCCGGCCGGAGGGGCCGCCGTGGACGGGGTGGGTGCCGCCGTGCAGGGGGTGGGTGCTGTGGACGGGGCGGGCGCCGTGGGCGGGATCGGTGCCGTGAACGGGGTGGGTGACGTGGTGACCTGGCTGCCGGCCGTGCTGCCGCTGCTGGCGGGGGTGGCGATCGGCGTGCGCGTCGCCCGGCGGGCCGCCGCGGCTCGGACGCCCTGGCCGTGGCTGCGCACCGCCGTCCTGGCGGTCCTCGGCTGCCTGCTGTGCGGCGCGGCGCTGGCGGTCCTCGCGGGCCTGGCCGGGGGCCCGCTGGGCCACGGGACGCTCGGCGTGTTCGGCCCCGTCTGGTGGCGGACCGGCCTGGCCACCGCCGCCTGGACCCTGGTCCCCGCCCTCCTGTCGGCCCTCCTGACCCGTTGGGACCGCCTGCGCCGGTGACCGGCCTGCGGCCCCGCCGGGGCGGTCCGTGCCGCGGCGGGAAACGGCGGCGGGCGGGAAACGGCGGCGGGCGGGAAACGGCGGCGGGCGGGAAACGGCGGCGGGCCCGCGCCCAGGGGTATACCCCGGGCGCGGGCCCGTCGGAGAGGAGAGGCGGCGTCAGCCGGCGAGGATCTCGCGGGCCAGCTTCGCGGTCTCGGTCGGCGTCTTGCCGACCTTCACGCCCGCGGCCTCGAGGGCCTCCTTCTTCGCCTGCGCGGTGCCGGACGAGCCGGACACGATGGCACCGGCGTGACCCATGGTCTTGCCCTCCGGCGCCGTGAAGCCCGCGACGTAGCCGACGACCGGCTTGGTCACGTTCTCGGCGATGTACGCCGCGGCACGCTCCTCGGCGTCGCCACCGATCTCACCGATCATCACGATCAGGTCGGTGTCGGGGTCGTCCTGGAACGCGGCCAGGGCGTCGATGTGCGTGGTGCCGATGATCGGGTCGCCACCGATGCCGACGGCGGTGGTGAAGCCGATGTCACGCAGCTCGTACATCATCTGGTACGTCAGCGTGCCGGACTTCGAGACCAGGCCGATGCGGCCCGGCTTGGTGATGTCACCCGGGATGATGCCGACGTTCGAGCCGCCCGGCGTGATGATGCCGGGGCAGTTCGGACCGATGATCCGGGTCTTGTTGCCCTTCTTGCCGGCGTACGCCCAGAACGCGGCGCTGTCGTGCACGGCGATGCCCTCGGTGATCACCACGGCCAGCGGGATCTCGGCGTCGATCGCCTCGATGACCGCGTCCTTGGTGAACTTCTCCGGGACGAAGATGACGGTGACGTCGGCGCCGGTCTTGTCGATGGCGTCCTTGACGGAGCCGAAGACCGGTACCTCGGTGCCGTCGAAGTCGACCGTCTGACCCGCCTTGCGCGGGTTGACGCCGCCCACGACGTTGGTGCCGTCGCCGAGCATGAGCTTGGTGTGCTTCATGCCCGTGGCACCGGTCATGCCCTGGACGATGACCTTGCTGTCCTTGTTGAGCCAGATAGACATGGTGTGTGGATGTCCTCGTCCTCGGTGCTTACTTGGCGGCGGCGAGCTCGGCGGCCTTGGCGGCCGCACCGTCCATGGTGTCGACGCGCTGGACCAGCGGGTGGTTGGCGTCGCTGAGGATCTTGCGACCCAGCTCGGCGTTGTTGCCGTCGAGGCGGACGACAAGCGGCTTCTCGACCTTCTCGCCGCGCTCCTCGAGGAGCTGCAGGGCCTGGAC
The DNA here is from genome assembly GCF_042792855.1 of Streptomyces sp. NPDC056600. Classification (NCBI taxonomy): domain Bacteria; kingdom Bacillati; phylum Actinomycetota; class Actinomycetes; order Kitasatosporales; family Streptomycetaceae; genus Streptomyces; species Streptomyces sp. NPDC056600. The sequence continues at coordinate 21,883 of NZ_JBHTVQ010000071.1, read as the reverse complement.
GATGCCGTTGGCGACCTCGTCACAGGCGGTGATGCCACCGAAGACGTTGACGAACACGGAGCGGACGTCCGGGTCGCCGAGGATGATCTCCAGGCCGTTCGCCATCACCTGGGCGGACGCGCCGCCACCGATGTCGAGGAAGTTGGCGGGCTTCACGCCGCCGTGGGCCTCACCGGCGTACGCGACGACGTCCAGGGTCGACATGACCAGGCCGGCGCCGTTGCCGATGATGCCGACCTCGCCGTCGAGCTTGACGTAGTTGAGGCCCTTCTCCTTGGCAGCGGCCTCGAGCGGGTTCGCCGCGGCCTTGTCGTGGAGCTCCTCGAAGTCCGGGTGACGGAACTCGGCGTTGTCGTCCAGGGAGACCTTGCCGTCGAGGGCGAGGATGTCACCGGAGGCGACCTTGGCCAGCGGGTTCACCTCGACCAGGAGGGCGTCCTCCTTGATGAAGACGTCCCACAGCTTCACCAGGACGGCGGCGACCTTGTCGGCGACCTCGGCCGGGAACTTGGCGGCCTCGACGATCTCGCGGGCCTTCTCCGGGGTGACACCGTCGATCGCGTCGATCGGGGTCTTGGCGACGGCCTCGGGGCGGTTGGCCGCCACCTCCTCGATGTCCATGCCGCCCTCGACGGAGGCGATGGAGAGGAAGGTGCGGTTGGCTCGGTCGAGGAGGAAGGAGACGTAGTACTCCTCCGCGATCTCCGGCGCCAGCTCCGCCAGCATGACCTTGTGGACCGTGTGGCCCTTGATGTCCATGCCGAGAATGTCGTTGGCGCGGGCGACGGCCTCGTCGGGCGAGCCGGCCACCTTGACGCCGCCGGCCTTGCCGCGGCCACCGACCTTCACCTGCGCCTTGACGACAGACTTGCCGCCGAGCCGCTCGGTGATCTCGCGCGCCGCCTCAGGCGTGTCGATGACTTCACCGGCAAGCACCGGTACATCGTGCTTGGCGAAGAGGTCCCTCGCCTGGTACTCGAACAGGTCCACGCGCTTCCGTCCCTATCAGTGATCTCGCGGTTCGTTGGATGCGTGGGCGTGCCGCGAAGGGCAACGTGACGTCCGCTGTTGTCACAAGGGGGGCGCACACGGTGTCCGAGCGCGCGGCATGTCCGTCCGGCAGGGTATCCCCGCCACCCGCGAGGGCTCTAATTCGGGCATCACACATGAGCGGTGATAACGGTCACATGTTGTCGCAGGTGATCACCGGTTTTGGCCCCTTCGGCCCCCCTCGGCCGACCTCACCGCGTCAGTCCTGTTCGGGTGAGGAAGTCCCCCTCACCAGGTGGACGGCGGGCGGGTGACCCGGGGCCCTCTGCCGCAGCCTGCGGCTCGGGACACTCGACGTTCCGCTGCCCACGCCTGGGCAAAGCGCGTGAGCCCTCGGGCGCCCGGGCTCTTCCGCCGCTCGGCCACGGCGGCGGTCAGTCGCCTCGGGGACCGATGCCTCAGCGCTTCAGCTGCCCGGCCGTGGAGGTGGGGGCGGAACCGGCGCAGCGGAATCCACTCGACGGAACCATGCCGACAGCGGAGCCGTGCCTCGGGAGCCGTGTCCCCCAGGCGGCCAGGGAGCTGCGCCGTGCGCCCCTGGCCCCACGCAGCGTCCGGGCCGGACCCGCTCGCCCTCCCGCAGGAGACCGGGGACACGCACCGGAGGGAGGTCCAGCCCCCGGGCGCCCCGGCGCCCGGGCCACCCTCACCGCCCCGCCCGGACGCCGGGGACGCACGGGACGCCCCCCGCAACGGGGCAGCCCTCCCGCCGAGCGCGCCCCGCCGGAGCCCCGCACCGGCCTACCCGAGCAGTCAACCCACCGCCCGAAGCCGCACCCGAGAGGGTGACCCCTCACGGCGCAGCCCTGCACGGAGCCGTCCGGCCCGCTGCCGGCACGCGGTGTCCCCCGACTCGGACCGCCCCGAGCACGGCTCGGCCCCGCCCAGCACCAGCCGCGGCGCAAGCGCCCGCCCCGCACCGCACCGGGTCACGGGCTCCGGACGGGCCCCTCCCCCCGGGCACCGTCACCGACCCGCGGCCGGGCCACTCCCCGGCGGCCAACCCTCTCAGGCGGCGTCGGGTATCGGCAACGGCCGCTTCTCCAGCGCCGCCGCCATCACCTCCGGGAACAGGTCCGGCGTGCAGGCGAACGCCGGCGCCCCGAGCGCGGCCAGCGCCGCCGCGTGCTCGCGGTCGTAGGCGGGCGCCCCCTCGTCGGAGAGCGCCAGCAGCGTCACGAACTGCACCCCGGCCGCCTTCATCGCCGCCACCCGCTTGAGCATCTCGTCCCGGATGCCGCCCTCGTACAGGTCGCTGATCAGCACCACCACCGTCTCGGCGGGGCGCGTGATCTGCGACTGGCAGTAGGCGAGCGCCCGGTTGATGTCCGTGCCGCCGCCCAGCTGGGTACCGAAGAGGACGTCCACCGGGTCGTCGAGCTGGTCGGTCAGGTCGACGACCGAGGTGTCGAAGACGACCAGCCGCGTGGCGATGGAGCGCATCGACGCCAGCACCGCCCCGAACACCGACGCGTACACCACCGACGCGGCCATCGAGCCGGACTGGTCGATGCAGAGCACGACCTCCTTCTTCACCGACTGCGACGCCCGCCCGTAGCCGATCAGCCGCTCCGGCACCACGGTGCCGTACTCGGGGAGGTAGTTCTTCAGGTTGGCCGCGATCGTGCGGTTCCAGTCGATGTCGTGGTGCCGCGGCCGGCTGACCTTGGCGCTGCGGTCGAGCGCGCCGGTCAGCGTCGCCCGGGTGCGGTTGGCGAGCCGCTTCTCCAGGTCCTCGACCACCTTGCGCACCACCGCCCGGGCGGTCTCCTTGGTGGTCTCCGGCATCGCCCGGTTGAGCGAGAGCAGGGTCCCGACCAGATGGACGTCCGGCTGCACCGCCTCCAGCATCTCCGGCTCCAGCAGCAGCGCGGACAGGCCCAGCCGGTCGATGGCGTCCTTCTGCATCACCTGCACCACGGAGGAAGGGAAGTAGGTGCGGATGTCGCCCAGCCACCGGGCCACCGAGGGCGCCGATCCGCCGAGACCCGCCGCCCGCTCACCGCCGCGCGGCCGGCCCCCGGCCCGTGCCTCCTTGCCGCTGCCGTACAGCGCGGCGAGTGCCGCGTCCATCGCGGCGTCCCGGCCACCGAGCGTGTGACCGGTCCCGTCGGCCCGGTCACCACCGAGGACCAGCCGCCAGCGCCGCAGCCGCTCCGCCGCCGCGTCCTCCGTCATGCCTCCCGCCACCAGGCCTTCCGGAGCCGCTGCGGGCGCGGCCGGGACGGAAGTCGTCGGAGTGGAAGCCGTCGGGGTGGAAGCCGTCGGGGATGTGGTCATGCCGCTGCCTCCACGAGGTGGTCGGGGTGAGGGTCGGGTGCCGGGTCCGGGCCCGGGTCCAGGCCCAGCAGGAGCCGGACGACCGGCAGGACGGCGTCGGCCCGGGCCGTGTCGAGCCCGTCACCGAAGCCCGGGGCGGCCGGAGCGGAGGCGGATCCCGGTGTGCCGCGACCGGCCGCCGGTCCGCGGCGGACCAGCTCGCCCAGGCTGCGGCGCACCCCCGGCTCGTAGGCGGAGAAGGTACGGCGCAGCAGCGGCAGCACGTCGGTGAAGGCGTCCGCCGGTACCCCGGTGAGCCAGGCGTCGACCAGGGCGAGCAGCCGCTCGTCGTGCACCAGCAGGAGTCCTCCGGAGCCCCCGCCGACGAAGCCCTCGATCCAGGACGCGGCGTCGGCCGGCCCGGTGCCGGGCGACAGGACCAGGCCCATGCGCCGGGCGGCCTCGTCGGTGTCGAGCGCGCCCTCGTCGAGCAGCAGCCGCACCGAGCGGCCGCGCAGCACGCCGGGGGCGCTCTCCCGGCCGGCGAGCTTGCGCAGCACGCCGTGCCAGCGGGTGCGCAGCCCTTCCGGGCCGACGGCGGGAACGCCTCCGAGCAGCCCGACCGCCGCGTGCACCGCGTCCACGTGGCGGCGCATCTCCTCCGCCGCGTCCGTGTCGAGGGCGGAGCAGGCGGGAGGCAGGCCGACGAATATCCGCTCGGCGAGCCCGGCGGCGACCCCGGCGAGCGCCTCGGTGTCGGTGCCGCGCACGTCGCCGTAGCGCAGGGTGCGGACCAGCGCGGGCAGGGCGGCCGCCAGGTGGGCCACGTCGGTGTCCAGCGCGGCCCGGTCGGCGAGGGCCTTCATGACGGTGGGCAGCGCGTCCGGAAGGTCCGCGAGCAGGCAGTGCTCGGCGAGGGCCGTGACCTCGGCCAGCGCGGTGGCGTCCACGGCCGCGGACTCCGCCTTGGCGGTGGCCGCGGAGAGCACGGTGGTGCCCCACACTCCGGCCTCGGCCACCCGGACGGCGAGCTCCGGTTCCCAGCACAGCCGCCAGGTCTCCCGGAAGGTGCCGGTCCCGCCGCGTGAGGCGACGGGCTCACCCCACCGCACCGACAGGAGACGGAGCCGGTGCAGCAGGCGGCTGCGGGCGGCGTCGTTCTCCTTGCGCAGGTCCAGCTCCAGCTCCCGCTCCAGCGCCTCGGGCTTGAGGCGCAGCGCGCGCTGCTGCCGCTCGAGATCACGGCGCAGGGGCACCGCGGGCGCGGTGGACGGCACCTCGCCGAGCGTGTCGCCGACGATCAGCCGGTCGCGGACCAGCTCCAGCGGCACGTCGGAGCCCTCGCACATCACCGCGCGGATCGCGTCGATCGTCTCGCCCAGGCCGGCCAGCGGGCGTCCGCGCATCACGGCGAGGGTCTCGGCGAGCCGGACCGCCTCGATGACATGGGCGGAGGAGACGCTCAGGTCCTCGTCGCGCAGCAGGCCGGCGACCTTGGTCATCCACCGCTCCACCGGGCGGTCGGGCGCGGAGAACAGGTGCCCGTACCAGCCCGGGGAGTCGATCCCGGCGCCGTAGCCGCTGAAGCGGGAGAGCCGGCGGTGCGTCCAGGGCACCCAGGTCATCTCCGTCCTCACCTTGGGCAGACCCTTCAGCAGGGCGCGGTCGGCGGTGACGGTGGACCTCTGTCTCAGGGCGGGGACGTGCCAGGCGCCGCAGACAACGGCGACCTCGTCGCCGAACTCCTTGCGCGCGGCACGCAGCTGCAGGCGCATGTACGCCTCGCGGACCGGGTCGCGGTCGTGGCCGCCCGTCCCGTAGGTCTCGCGGAGGGCTCCCATCGCCTCCTCCACGGCGAGGAACGGCGCCAGCGGGTCCTCACCCGCGCCCCGGTGCTCGACCACGTCCTCCCACCAGCGCTCCGGGTCGTCGTACCCGGCGGCCTCCGCCAGCACGGCCAGCGGATCCACCCGCACGCCGTCGACGGGGTCCTCCGCCCCGTCCGCCCTGCTCCCGGGAAGGGGGTCGTCGGCTCCGTCGACGCCCTCGGCGGCCGCTGCGTCGCCGTCCTGCCCGGACACGTCCGGCGGGGAGGCGCCGTCCTGCCCGGACCGGTCCCCTTCGGCTTCACCGTCGCGCGCGCGGTCGGCGGCCTTCACCGGGTCGGTGTCGCGCTCCGGCGCCGTGGGAACGGACGCCTCGTCCTCCCCCTGCAGGGCCAGGACATGGGCCGCGGGCAGGTCGACGAACCGCACGGGCACGTCGTGGCCGACGGCCCAGCGCAGGGCAGCCCACTCCGGGGAGAACTCGGCCAGCGGCCAGAACGCGGAGCGCCCGGGCTCGTCCACCGCGTGGGCGAGGAGGGCCACGGGAGGCCGCATCTCCGCGTCGCCGGCCAGGGCGACGAGCGCGTCGGCCTCGGGCGGGCCCTCGATGAGCACCGCCCGAGGACGGGTCGCTTCCAGCGCGGCGAGCACCGCGCGGGCCGACCCCGGCCCGTGGTGCCGCACCCCCAGCAGCAGCGGCCGCGTGCCGGCTCCGCTGCTCATGCCGACACCTCCCGGCAGGCGCGGTAGAAGTCCTTCCAGCCGTCCCGCTCGCGCACCACGGTCTCCAGGTACTCCTGCCAGATCACCCGGTCGGCGGCCGGATCGCGCACCACCGCGCCGAGGATGCCGGCCGCCACATCGGCGGGCCGCAGCACGCCGTCGCCGAAGTGGGCCGCCAGCGCCAGGCCGTTGGTGACCACCGAGATCGCCTCCGCGGTGGACAGCGTGCCGCTGGGGGTCTTCAGCTTGGTGCGTCCGTCGGTGGTCAGGCCGTCGCGCAGCTCGCGGAAGACCGTGACGACGCGGCGGATCTCGTCGATGCCGTCCGGCGCCTGCGGCAGGTCGAGGGAACGGCCGAGCTGGTCGACCCGGCGGGAGACGATCTCCACCTCCGCCTCCGGGCTGTCCGGCAGCGGGAGCACGACGGTGTTGAAGCGGCGGCGCAGCGCGCTGGACAGGTCGTTGACCCCGCGGTCGCGGTCGTTGGCGGTGGCGATCAGGTTGAAGCCGCGCACCGCCTGCACCTCGTCGCCCAGCTCCGGTATCGGCAGCGTCTTCTCCGACAGGATGGTGATCAGGGTGTCCTGCACGTCCGCGGGGATGCGGGTGAGCTCCTCGACGCGGGCGATCATGCCGTCGTTCATGGCCCGCATCACCGGGCTGGGCACCAGCGCGTCGCGGCTGGGGCCGTGCGCCAGCAGCTGGGCGTAGTTCCAGCCGTAGCGGACGGCCTCCTCGGGCGTGCCGGCCGTGCCCTGGACGAGCAGGGTGGAGTCGCCGCTGACGGCGGCCGCGAGGTGCTCCGAGACCCAGGTCTTGGCCGTGCCGGGGACGCCGAGCAGCAGCAGGGCGCGGTCGGTGGCGAGCGTGGTGACCGCCACCTCGACAATGCGGCGCGGGCCGACGTACTTCGGCGAGATGACCGTGCCGTCGGCCAGCGTGCCGCCGAGCAGATAGGTGGCGACCGCCCACGGGGAGAGCTTCCAGCGGGCCGGGCGGGGCCGGTCGTCGGCGGCCGCCAGCGCCTGGAGTTCCTGGGCGAAGGCATCCTCCGCGTGCGGCCGCAGAGCCTGCTCGGTGTTTGCGCCCTTCGCGGGCGCGGGGTCGTCGGACCGCGTGGTGACGGACGTCGGTTCGATGGACACAGACATGGCTGAGGCCCCCTCCAGCTCGGCCGGTTCGGATCTGCTGACCACCTTGCACCACGGCACTGACAACCGGTCATGACCTGCGGAGACAGACAGCGTTGGGCCGTCCGTGGAGGCGTTGTCAGTGCCGGGTCGTACCGTCGGTGTCATGACTCAGCAGGGGGTGCGCTGGAGCGCGGAACAAGTGCTGGCGCTGGCGCCTGACGCGGCGTCACGCAAAGCCGGAAGCAAACTCGCCGCGTCCGGGCCGTGGTCCGGTGCGGGCAGTGACGACGAGGGGGCGGTGTGGGGGCTGTGCAAGGGAAGCGGCAGCACGCCCTACCGGACGATCGTGGACATGGGGGACCCGTCGGCCCCCGCCTTCAAGTGCAGTTGCCCGAGCCGTAAGTTCCCCTGCAAGCACGCGCTGGGGCTGCTGCTCCTGTGGTTGGGCGACAAGACCGCCGTACCCGGCGGACAGGAGCCGCCCGACTGGGTGCGGCAGTGGCTGGACGGCCGTCGGCAGCGGGCGGAGCGCAAGGAGACCGCGGCCGCGGGCGGCGCCGTGGCCGACGCGGAGGCGGCGCGCAAGCGTGCCGAACGCCGTGCGGCCCGGATCGACGCGGGCGCGGGTGAGCTGGAGCGACGCCTCGCCGACCTGCTGCGGTCCGGCCTGGCCGGCGCCGAACAGGCCGGATACGCGCTGTGGGAGGAGACGGCGGCCCGCATGGTCGACGCCCAGGCGCCGGGGCTGGCCGCGCGGGTGCGGGAGCTGGGGGCGATACCCGGCTCCGGCCCGGGGTGGCCGGTACGCCTCCTGGAGGAGTGCGCGCTGCTCCACACCCTCGTGCAGGGCTGGCTGCACCGCGAGCGGCTGCCCGCGGAGCTCGCCGCCACGGTCGGCGCCCGGGTCGGCCTGCCCGCCTCCGCCGACGGCCCGGCCGTACGGGACCGTTGGCTGGTGCTGGCCCAGTACGACATCGCGGACGCCCGGCTCACCACCCGCCGTATATGGGTGCACGGCGAGGAGACCGGCCGCACCGCTCTTCTCCTCTCCTACGGCGCGGCGGGCCGCGCGCCGGAACTGGCGCTGCCGACCGGGCTCGCCCTGGACGCGGAGCTGTCGGCGTACCCGGGCGCGGGGCAGCCGCGGGTGGCGTTGGTCAAGCAGTTCGCCTCCCCCGCTCCGAGTGCGATGCGGCCCGCGGGGCTCTCCGCCGCGGAGGCCGCCGCCCTCTACGGTGACGCGCTGCGCGACGACCCGTGGCTGGAGACGGTTCCGGTGACGCTGGAGGCGGTCGTCCCGGTGCCGCACGGCGGGGGGTGGCAGCTGGCCGACCCCACCGGCCGGGCGCTGCCGGTCACCGCCTCGGGCACCGGCTTCTGGCGGCTGGTCTCCCTCTCCGGCGGCGCGCCGCTGCGCGTCTTCGGCGAGTACGGCCACCGTGGCTTCACCCCGCTCACCGCCTGGCCGTCGGCTCCCGGTGATCCGGTGACGGTGCGATGACCGCCTGCCCCGCCTGCCCCACCCGCCCTGTCGGCCCTGCCCGTCCCGCCGGCGGGGGCCGGCACCGCCACCACCGCCGCCAGGACCACCACCACTGTCACCGTCACCTCGGCGAAGGGACGTGTATCCGATGACTGCCACCGCTTCCGAGTGGGAGGACCTGGTCACCACCGCCCTGCTCGGCACCGAGCGCCGTCCGCCGTCCGTGCCGTCGCACGGACGCGAGGCCCCGGTCGCCCTGCTGGACGAGGCGGCGCAGCAGACACTGCGCCGCCGGGCCGGGCTCCTCCCCGCACAGGCCGCACCCCTCCCCCGCCCGGCGCCCGCCGATCCCCGGCCACCGCTTCCGCCCGCGGCGGCGCGCCGGCTGTCCATGTTGCTGACCGCCCGGCCCGGCACCGGTGGCGGCGGCCGTCGCGGCACCACCCCCGACCTGGTCGAGCTGCTCCCGCAGTGGCTTTCGCTGGCCGACGAGCGCGGATACGCCGCACCTCCCGAGGCGCTGCCCGCCCTGCTGGAGGCCGCGCGCGGCCGCACCGACCTCCGACCCGCCGTCATCTCCTTCGCCGGACCCCGGGCGCTCTGGCTTGCCGGACTCAACCCCGAGTGGCGCTTCGCCCTGCGGGCCGCCACGGGGCGCCGCGAGTCCGCGCCCGCGGCCGATCCGGAGCGGGCGCGCCAGTTGTGGGAGGAGGGCCTGTTCGCCGAACGGGTCGCGCTGCTGACCGCACTGCGCGGTCAGGACCCGGCCGCCGCCCTCACCCTGCTGGAGTCCACCTGGCCGACGGAGCGCGCCGAGGACCGGCTGATGTTCCTCGACTCGCTGCGGTCCGGGCTGAGCGCGGAGGACGAACCGTTCCTGGAGCGCGCGTTGGCGGACCGCAGCCGGAACGTCCGGGCCACCGCCGCCGAGCTGTTGTCGGCGCTTCCCGGCTCTGCCCTCTCCCTGCGCATGGCCACCCGGGCGGCGAGCTGCGTGGTCCTCGACCGCTCGGGCGAGGAACCGTGCGTGGCGGTGGAGGCTCCGCACGCCTGCGACGCGGAGATGGAACGGGACGGCGTGGTCGCCAAGGCCCCGAACGGCCGGGGCGAACGGTCCTGGTGGCTGGGCCAGCTGGTCGAGGCCGCGCCGCTGGCGACCTGGTCCGAGCGACTGGGGGGACACACGCCCGAGGAGATAGTGGCGCTGGAGGTCGCCGACGGCTGGGAGGGCGAACTGCACGCCGCCTGGTGCCGGGCGGCGGTCCGGCAGGGCGACGCGGCGTGGGCCCGGGCGCTGCTCGGGTCGCCGTCCGCGCCGGAGGCCGCCGGTCCCGGCGCGGTGGGTCCGGCCCAGCGGGCCAAGTTGCTCACCACGCTGGGCGCGGGGGAGCGCGCCGACTGGGTCGCCGCCTTCATATCCGCCCACGGGCTGTCGGAGGCGTTCCAGCTGCTCGGGGTCTGCGCGGTGCCGTGGTCGACTCCGCTGGGACGGGCCGTCGTGGACGCCCTGGACATCGCCCGGGACGCCGGCAGCTACCCGTGGAGCTTCAGCGGGGTGATGGGACTGGCCGAACGCTGCCTGGACCCGTCCGAGGCGGCCCGCCTCGCTCCCCTCACGGCCACGCCCGACGAGGCGGAGAACACGGCCCCCGGAGCGGGCGGTTACTGGTCCGAGGCGTTCCAGCGCCTCGAGAGCACTCTCCGCCTCCGCGCCACCATGGCGAAGGAACTGGGCACCGTCTGATCCGCTCCCGCGCGGCGAACGCCACGGTCACGACGTGGCGGGAGGGCCCCGCTCCCGGCCACCGGTGCGTCACCGGGGCCGAGCCCGGACCTCCGCGGGTCCGCGCCGGGGCCGCGCGTCTCCGGGTCCGGGCTTGAGCCCGGGGCACGGCCAGGTCGCCCCCCCCCGGCGGCAAGTCTCCGCTCCCGGGGCCGCCGGTCCGGGTGCGGGTCCAGGTCCGGGTCACGGCCCAGGGCAGGTCCCGCCCAGGCCAGGCCCTGGCTTTCGGGGTCGGCCGGAGCAGGTCGGGGGCAGAAGACAGAGACAGAGGGACGCGGCCGGTGGACACCCACCGGCCACTCCTGCGCCGTTCCCGGTCCCGCCCGCGCGCACCCGCAACCGCGCCCGCAACCGCGCCCGGAAAGCCCAAGCGGCGGCGGGACGAAGCAACGCGACGTCAGGAAAACCCGACGCCAGGGCAACGGAACACCAGAGAACGGACCGTCAGGGGAACGGCACGACAGGGAAACGGGACGTCAGACGTCCGCGCCCGCCCGCACGTTCGCCCGCACCCAGTCGACGACCGCCTGCGTCGGCGCACCCGGCGTGAAGATCTCCGCCACGCCCTTCTCCTTCAGCGGCGCGATGTCCGCCTCGGGGATGATCCCGCCGCCGAACACCAGGATGTCCGCCGCGTCCCGCTCCTTGAGCAGGTCGATCACCTTGGCGAACAGCGTGTTGTGCGCGCCGGAGAGGATGGAGAGGCCGATCGCGTCGGCGTCCTCCTGGATCGCCGTGTCCACGATCTGCTCGGGGGTCTGGTGGAGGCCGGTGTAGATGACCTCCATACCCGCGTCGCGCAGGGCCCGCGCGATGACCTTGGCCCCGCGATCGTGACCGTCCAGTCCCGGCTTGGCTACCACCACACGGATCGGACCGACTGCCACACCCATCAACGCCTCCATCAACCGACTCAAGCCCGCCGCACCGGCCGGGGAAGTGAACGCACGTTATCTACAGCATCCCCCAACCGTCCGTCCCCCGGTGAAGAGGGAGGGCGAAATCACACAGCGACACGCCGGGACGACAAGCCACGTACCGGCGTTCGGGGGACACGGCGGGAGCTCGCGGCCGTGACAGTGGCATAGGCGAACGGCCTCTTCACCCCGAAAGAGGGCCGGATTCCTCGAACATTTGCCGAACACGGTGACCCGGACACGCCCGAGGGGCCCCGAAACAGGCACTCCTGTCCCTTTGGTGCCCACAGGTTGGCCGCCGAAGATTGTCCAGTCCGCATACCGCCGGGTACAGTCGCCGCACTGCTCTGGCAGCCCCTGTCGTCGAGGCGAAAGAGAAGTTGGTGGACGAGCGTCACCCGTCGGGGAGCATGACGACCCCGGCCCCGGCCTCCGACTCGGCGTCGGCGCCCTACCCGGCGTACGGCACGTCCGAGGCCTTCTACGCGGACTTCACCCAGTACGACGGTCAGGTCTCCCAGGACTACGGCACCGGTTCCTACGACATCGGTACCCCTCAGGGCGCCGGTTACGACACCGGTTCCTACGCGGCCGCGAACGCCACCTACGACGCGGGTTCCTACCCGAGCGGTTCCTACGACGCGACCGGCTGGACCGACCCGTCGATGACCGCCCAGTACGCCGGCGACGGTTACGCCTCCACCCCCACGTACGACGGCGGCCGGTGGGACAACGGCTCCCAGTACGACGACGCGTATGCCGCCCAGTACTACGCGGAGCAGCACTACGCCGGTCAGGAGACCGGGTCCTTCGACGCCACCGCCTGGGCCACCGGCGAGCAGTACTCCGCCGAGATCCCCCAGCAGGCCTCCGCCGGTCCCGAGGGCTCCGGCGGTTGGGACTGGAGCGGCGAGGGCCAGGACACCGGCGCCTACGACGCCACCGCCTGGAACTCCGCCGACGGCACGGACAGCGACGACCAGCACTCCCACGGCGAGGACGCCCGCTCCGCACGGGAATCCGCCGACGGCCGTGCGGACGACACGGACGACGACGAGTACGAAGGGCCGAGAGGCCACGACGACGAGCCCGACGACCGGCCGCGGCTTCTGGACGACCAGGAGGAGGCGCTCGCTCACTCCTCCCGCTCCGGTGCCCGTGGTTCCTCCGGCCGCAACGGCCGTCGCCGCACCCCCGCCCGCCGTTCCGCCCTGCTGACCGTGGCGGTGCCCTCCGTCTGCGTGATGGGTGTGGCCGGCGTCGCCGCCGCCTCGGTGGGCGGCACGGTCGAGGAGACGACCACCCAGGCGGCCTCGGACGCCCAGCCGGTGAAGCCCTCGGCCGCCAACGACGAGATCTCCGCGCAGTTCAGCGAGGTGACGGTCGCCGCCGCCGACTTCGGCGACCGCGCCAGCCGCGAGCAGGAGCGCATCGACCTCGAGGCCCAGCGCGAGGCCGAGATGAAGAAGGCGGCGGAGGCGGCGGCCAAGAAGGAGCGGCTGCGCCCGAAGTTCGTCAGCCCGGTCGCCCAGCGCGGTCTCAGCGCCTACTACGGCTCGGCGGGCGTGAACTGGATGTCGACCCACACCGGCATCGACTTCCCCGTCTCCTACGGCACGCCGGTGATGGCGGCGACGGACGGCGTCGTCCGCACCCAGTACAACAGCGCGTACGGCAACATGATGATCGTGACGGCCAAGGACGGCACGGAGACCTGGTACTGCCACCTCTCCACGTACAAGCTGTCCGACGGCATGGTCGTGAAGGCGGGCGACACCATCGCCTACTCGGGCAACTCCGGCAACTCCACGGGCCCGCACCTGCACTTCGAGGTCCGCCCGGGCGGCGGCGGGGCGATCGACCCCCTCGCCTGGCTGCGCAGCCACGGCATCGACCCGACCTGACGGCCCCGGCCACCGGCCGGAACCCTCCCGCACGAGTCGCGCGCCCACGCGATGGCACGGCGGGCTCCCGCCGACAGGACCCACCCGCCAGGACACCCGCTGCACGGCACCCGCTGCACGGCACCCGCCGCACAACGACCGCCGCGCGACACCCGCCGCACGACGCCCGCCGCGCGACCTACAGCTTCTCCACCGGCGCGTACCGCAGCAGCAGCCGCTTCGCGCTCCCGTCGCCGAAGTCGATCGTGGCCTCCGCCCGGTCGCCCTCGCCCGCGACCCCGACCACCGTGCCGAGACCGAACTGGTCGTGGGTGACCCGGTCACCGACGGACAGCGCGACCACCGGCTTGTCCCCCGCCCGGCGCGTGGCGAAGCCGGAGCCGCCGGCCGCCGAGGACCGCGACCGCGAGGACGACAGCGAAGCCGCCACGCCCGCCGCGGGACCGGACGCGAAGCCGCCGCCTCCCGCCGAACCGCCCTTGCGCCGCCAGTCGAGGTGGGTCTCCGGGATCTCCTCCAGGAACCGCGACGGCGGGTTGTACGACGGCTGCCCCCAGGCACTGCGCAGCGCCGCCCGGGTCAGGTACAGCCGCTCACGGGCCCTGGTGATGCCGACGTAGGCCAGCCGGCGCTCCTCCTCGAGCTCCTTGACCTGGCCCAGCGCCCGCATGTGGGGGAAGACGCCGTCCTCCATGCCGGTCAGGAAGACCACCGGGAACTCCAGGCCCTTGGCGGTGTGCAGCGTCATCAGCGTGATGACGCCGTTGCCGTCCTCCTCGTCCGGGATCTGGTCGGAGTCGGCGACCAGCGCGACCCGTTCCAGGAAGTCCGCGAGCGAGGCGGTCGCGCCTTCCTCGGCGCCCTCCGCCTGTGCGTTCTCCTGCTCGAACTCCAGGGCCACCGCGGCGAGCTCCTGGAGGTTCTCGATCCGCGTCTCGTCCTGCGGGTCGGTGGACGCCTGCAGCTCGGCGAGGTAGCCGGTCCGCTCCAGCACGGCCTCCAGGACCGTGGCCGGACCGGCGCCGGACTCCACGACGGTGCGCAGCTCCTCCATCAGCGTGTTGAAGCGCCTGACCGCGTTGGTCGACCGGGCCGCCATGCCGTACGCCTCGTCGACGCGCAGCAGCGCCTGCGGGAAGCTGATCCGCTCCCGCCGCGCGAGCGCCTCGATCATCGCCTCGGCACGGTCGCCGATGCCGCGCTTGGGCACGTTGAGGATGCGGCGCAGCGGCACCGCGTCCTCCGGGTTGGCGAGCACCCGCAGGTACGAGAGGACGTCCCGGACCTCCTTGCGCTCGTAGAAGCGCACGCCGCCGACGACCTTGTACGGCAGGCCGACGCGGATGAAGATCTCCTCGAAGACACGCGACTGGGCGTTGGTCCGGTAGAAGACCGCGACGTCGCCGGGCTTCGCGTCGCCCGCGTCGGTGAGGCGGTCTATCTCCTCGGCGACGAACTGCGCCTCGTCGTGCTCGTTGTCGGCGACGAAGCCGGTGATCCGGGCGCCCGAGCCGGCGTTGGTCCACAGGTTCTTGGGACGGCGGGACTCGTTGCGCTCGATCACCGCGTTGGCGGCGCTGAGGATGGTCTGCGTGGAGCGGTAGTTCTGCTCCAGCAGGATCGTCGTGGCGTCCGGGTAGTCCTCCTCGAAGTCGAGGATGTTCCGGATGGTCGCGCCGCGGAACGCGTAGATCGACTGGTCCGCGTCACCCACCACGCACAGCTCCGCCGGGGGCAGGTCCTCCGGACCGGGCGGCACGTCCTCGTCGAGCGTCTCCGAGGCGCCGCCGACCAGCTCCCGCACCAGCGCGTACTGGGCGTGGTTGGTGTCCTGGTACTCGTCGACCAGGACGTGCCGGAAGCGGCGCCGGTAGTGCTCGGCCACGTCCGGGAACGCGCGGAACAGGTTGACCGTCGTCATGATCAGGTCGTCGAAGTCCAGCGCGTTCGCCTCGCGGAGGCGGGACTGGTACATCGCGTAGGCCTGGGCGAGCGTCTTCTCGAAGCCGTCGGCGGCCTGAGCGGCGAAGTCCTCCTCGTCGATCAGCTCGTTCTTCAGGTTCGAGATCTTGGCGCTGAACGACTTCGGCGGGAACCGCTTCGGGTCCAGGTCCAGGTCACGGCAGACCAGGGCCATCAGCCGCTTGCTGTCGGCGGCGTCGTAGATCGAGAACGACGAGGTGAAGCCGAGGCGCTTGCTCTCCCGGCGCAGGATGCGCACGCAGGCGCTGTGGAACGTCATCACCCACATCGCGGCGGCGCGCGGGCCCACCAGCTGCTCGACGCGCTCCTTCATCTCGCCGGCGGCCTTGTTGGTGAAGGTGATCGCCAGGATCTGCCCGGGGTGCACGCCGCGCTCGGCCAGCAGGTAGGCGATGCGGTGGGTGAGCACCCGGGTCTTGCCCGAGCCGGCTCCGGCCACGATGAGCAGCGGGGAACCGGCGTGCGTCACGGCGTCCCGCTGGTTCTCGTTCAGCCCCTCCACCAGGGCGGCGCCACTGAGCACCGGGCGGTGGGCGCCGTCACGGTAGTGCGCGTCCCTCGCCGGGGGCACGTCGAAGCGGCCTGCGAACAGGTCGTCCGGGATCGGCTCCGGAGCGTGCTCGTCGTGCTCGTCGTCCGGCGGCGGGGGCACCTCGTCGTGGGCCGGAGGTGCCTGGAGGCTCGCCAGGTAGCTTTCGTCAAAGAGGCTGCTCATCGCCCTCCGAGTCTAGGACCCCCCGCCGACACCCGCGGCCCCCTGTCCGAAACCGGCACCGCCCGGTCCCGGGTCGCGTGGACGGGCGGGGCGGCCGCGGGCGGGCGAGGCGTTCTCCGCACACCGGTAGAATTGGGCGGACAGACCCACACCCTGACGCCGGAAGGCCCCCCGTGTCATCAGCGCCCACCGCTGCGTCCGCCGCCCCCGACACCGTCCTGGTCGTCGACTTCGGTGCGCAGTACGCCCAGCTCATCGCCCGCCGCGTCCGTGAGGCCCGGGTCTACAGCGAGATCGTCCCGGGCACCATGCCGGTCGACGAGATCCTCGCGAAGAATCCGGCGGCGATCATCCTGTCCGGCGGCCCGTCGTCCGTGTACGAGCCCGGCGCGCCGTCCATGGACCCCGCCCTGTTCGAGGCCGGCGTCCCCGTCTTCGGCATGTGCTACGGCTTCCAGCTGATGGCGCAGAGCCTCGGTGGCCAGGTCGACAACACCGGCGCCCGTGAGTACGGCCGCACCCAGCTCCACGTGAGCCGCTCGGGTTCCACCCTCTTCGAGGGCACCCCGGACGAGCAGCCCGTGTGGATGTCGCACGGTGACGCCTGCTCCGCCGCCCCCGAGGGCTTCGAGGTGACGGCCTCCACCGACGTGGTCCCGGTCGCCGCCTTCGAGAACGACGAGAAGAAGCTGTACGGCGTGCAGTACCACCCCGAGGTGATGCACTCCACGTTCGGCCAGCAGATCCTCGAGCACTTCCTGTACCGGGGAGCGGGCATCAGCCCGGACTGGACCACCGGCAACGTCATCGACGAGCAGGTCGCCTCCATCCGCGAGATGGTCGGCAACAAGCGCGCCATCTGCGGCCTGTCCGGCGGCGTGGACTCCGCGGTCGCCGCGGCGCTGGTCCAGAAGGCCATCGGCAAGCAGCTGACCTGCGTGTACGTCGACCACGGCCTGATGCGCAAGGGCGAGACCGAGCAGGTCGAGAAGGACTTCGTCGCCGCCACCGGCGTGGAACTCAAGGTCGTCGACGCCGAGGAGCGCTTCCTCGACGCGCTGAAGGGCGTCAGCGACCCCGAGGAGAAGCGCAAGATCATCGGACGCGAGTTCATCCGCGTCTTCGAGCAGGCGCAGGCCGAGATCGTCGCCGAGGCCCCGGGCGACCAGCCCGTGGAGTTCCTGGTCCAGGGCACCCTGTACCCGGACGTCGTCGAGTCCGGCGGCGGCACCGGCACGGCCAACATCAAGTCCCACCACAACGTGGGCGGCCTGCCCGAGGACCTCGAGTTCAAGCTGATCGAGCCGCTGCGCCAGCTGTTCAAGGACGAGGTCCGGATGGTCGGCCAGGAGCTCGGCCTGCCGGAGGAGATCGTCCAGCGCCAGCCCTTCCCGGGCCCCGGCCTCGGCATCCGCATCGTCGGCGAGGTCACCAAGGAGCGTCTGGACCTGCTGCGCGAGGCCGACGCCATCGCCCGCGAGGAGCTCACCGCGGCCGGCCAGGACAGCCTGATCTGGCAGTGCCCGGTGGTCCTGCTCGCGGACGTCCGCAGCGTCGGCGTCCAGGGCGACGGCCGCACCTACGGCCACCCGATCGTGCTGCGCCCGGTCTCCTCCGAGGACGCCATGACGGCCGACTGGTCGCGGCTGCCGTACGAGGTGCTGGAGAAGATCTCCACCCGCATCACCAACGAGGTGCGTGACGTGAACCGCGTCGTGCTGGACGTCACGTCCAAGCCGCCGGGCACCATCGAGTGGGAGTGACCTCTCCCGCCACCGTGTGACGACGGGGCGCCGTCCGGACAGCCGGACGGCGCCCCGTCGTCGTGCGCACGCGTTCTTCGCACGCATCGTGGTCACGTCCGGCGCACGCTGCGGAGCGGCTCGCCGGGCTTCCAGGTCTGCACGACCATGTACTCGTCGTTCTCCACGGACACCCGCACCACCTCCGTGAGGTCGACGCGGAACAGGTGGAAGGCGTCCGGATCGGGCGGGGAGACCTCGCCGACGTAACGGCTGCGTGCCTCGCCGTCCTCGACCGGGACCGCACGGCCGGCGATCCGCACGTCGCCGCCGCCCATCCCCATGCCTGGACCGGGGTTCGCCTGCAGGTTGAAGCGCGGGTCGCGCAGCAGGTCCCGCGCCTTCAGCGAGCCCGGCATCATGCCGAGCCAGAGGTCACCGTCCAGGAACCGCACCTCGATGCCGGTGGTGCGGGGCGACCCGTCCCTGCGGAGGGTGGCGAGGACGTGGTGGGTGAAGTCGCCGAACCGCTTCTCGACCACCTCGGCGAGTTCGGGTTCGGCCAGGGAGAACGCTGCCCAGTCGGTGATGCTCGTCATACCTGTCAGTCTGTCTCCCCGCCGAAGTCGCTGGGCACGCTCCGCGAGAAGCCGGGCCGTCCGTCCTCCGCCAGGATCGGCACGCAGCCTGCGGCCCTCAGCCGACGGGCGAGGCGTCGGCGGCGGAGGCGGTTGCCCGCGATGCCGACGTAAGGCATCGACAGCATCAGCAGCGCTACGGAACCCATCACCGCGTACTCCCCGGTCGCCACCATCAGCAGCAGGATCGGCAAGGTCATGGCCCATACGAGAGCCTGCCCACGGCGCAGGGGGAGCCGGGCCAGCACGTCGAACGTGACATGGGCCTTGATCAGGTCGAGCTGCGCCTCCGGGTCCGGCCGTCGAGGCAACCGGCCGGGCAGCAGCCCCGGCAGCATGCCGCCGGTGGCGGGCGGGAGAGTCGCCACGGTCGCCGCGGCACGCTGCCTGCCACCGGGCGAGTCGTCGCGGTGCAGCACGACGACGACCGGCCAGTTCACGATCCCGCTGCCGACCCGCACGTGGGAGTACCGGAATCCGTAGCACTCGGCGATGTGGACCAGGGGTACCAGCGGCGCCGGATGCGCGACCGGACGCGGGATCTCCACGCTGGGCGCCCCCACGGCGACCTGCCGCATCAGGTGCACGACTCCGGGGTCGTCGAGCAGGGAATACATCAGCGGCTCCGAACAAGTCGAAAATCTTGTGTTCTACCCGAGACCCACGGCCCCCCGGGACGGTTGTGCAGGAAGAGGCCAGAAGCGTGGCCTCTGGTTCCCCCGCACGCCCGCGCCGACGTGGGCCCCGGGGACCGGACGGGGCGGGCGGTACGGCACAATTCCCCTACTCGGCAGCGGAGTTGCCGTAGGGACGATCGGGTGCGGGAAGGCGGACACGGCGTGGCGGTGCAGGAGGCGAGGCAGGGCGCCGACGCGGCGAAGGACGCCCACGGGGGCGGCTGCACGTGCGGGGACTGCCCGCACGGGGCGCGTGCGGGGCATCGGAAGGCCGTGGCGGCCTTCCTCCACCAACGGGACGAGTTCGCCGCTGGGAAGGGGCTGCCGGCCGCGGTCGCCCATTCGGCCTCCGCCTCCCGGCAGTGGGTCTCCGACGAGCTCACCCAGTCCGCGGCCGAGGTGGCCGGGCGGAGCCGGTCCGAGGGGCAGGCGTGGCTGGCCCGGCTGTGGCGGACCACGCTGTACGCGGTGTGGGGCGCGGCGGTGGTGCTGCTGCTGGTCCAGGCGCTCACCGCCATCGGCGCCGGCTGGACCCCGGCGCGCACGGCCGGACTCCTGGCCGCGCTGCTGACGGGCGCCGCGCTTTCCGCGGCCTCCTGGTTCCACCGCGACAAGGGCGGGGTGCTCGCCCCCGTGATCGGCGAGGACAACCGTCTGTCCACCTCCCGGGCGGTGGCCGCCGCGTGGGTGCTGTTCACCGCCTTCGCCGTGCTCACGCTGGCCGGTCAGCTGGCCGCCGCCTCCGGACACCGCAGGCGCGACGAACTGATCGCGGGGCTGGAACTGGCCCGGGGCGCGGGCGTGGTGACGGTGCTGGCCGTGGTCTGCGCCATCGCGGTGCTGGTCCGGCGGGTGGTGAGCCTGCGGGTGCAGGGTCAGCGGCTGCAGAAGGTCCGCGCCCACCGGCCCCGCGCCGCCGACCTGCTGACCGACGACTCCGGCCGGGGCAGCTTCGCCGACATCCAGTACGTGGCGATCTCCGCCGTGGCGCTGGTCTTCGGCCTGGTCCGGCTGGCCCGGCGCCCCGAGCAGCTGCCCGACCTGCCGTGGGGGCTGGCCGTGGTGGTGCTGGTGTCGGCGGCGACGTACCTGGCGGGCAAGTACGCGGAGGGCGGGCGGGCGGTCGTCCTCTCCGTGGTGCGGGCACGGGAGGCCGGTGACCTGGACGGTCCGATCCGCACCGGCGACGACATCGAGATCCGTGGCGCGGGCTTCGTCCCGCCGGGAGCGCAGAGCGCGGACCGGCTGTCGCGGATGGTCGTCCGGATAGGAGCGGTCAACGTCCACGTGCCGCTGGTCCCGGTCGCGGGCGGCTTCAGCAACCCGTCCGACACGGTGCTGACCGTCCCGGTGCCGGCCGACGTGGAACCCGGCCGGGTCGAGGTCCAGGTCGTGACGGCCGCGGGGCTGGAGACCAACAAGGTGGTCGTCGACATCACCGAGTGACGCCGGCCGGCGCGTCGGCACGTCGGCGCGTCGGCGCGTCGGTGGTGACCGCACGCCGCTCACCCGTCACGCAACGCCACACTCACCCCAAGGTCACGAAAACGTATCGGGCATATCGAACACCGTCCTTCACAGGGACCCCACAGGTTGGCTAACGTGCCCGCGGGCCGTCCGATCCCGACCGGCGAACCTCGCCGGTCCGTGCGGCCCCCGCCGAGTCCGGCCGCGCGCCGGAGCCGGGGACCCGCACGCACCACCTGGGGTGAATCTGTCCGGCCGCCCCGCCGGACCGTAGGGCAATCCTTCCGGACGTCACGCCCGAACCCGACAGCTAACCCGGTAGGCGGGAGACGGAAGGAGTCGCCGCCTTGGCGTCGCACCGAAAGCCCCGCCCGGCGGGCCTGCTCGCGGGCATACGCACCCCCGCGCTGGCGACCGTCGCCCTCACCTCCGTGGCCCTGCTCGCCCAGACCGCCCAGGCCGCGCCGTCCGACCGCCCCGGACTCGAAGAGGTGCAGGAGAAGGTCGACCGCCTCTACCGCCAGGCCGAGGCCGCCACCGAGAAGTACAACTCGGCCAAGGAGCAGAGCGAGAAGCAGCGCAAGGACCTCGACAAGCTGCTCGACGAGGTCGCCGAGCGCACCGAGGAACTGAACGAGGCCCGCGAGAAGCTCGGTTCGTACGCCGCCGCCCAGTACCGCTCCGGCACGGCCCTCCCCGACACCGCCACCTTCCTCCTCTCCGACGCGCCCCAGGACTACTTCGACCAGGCCCAGCTGATGGACCGCCTGACCGGTCGCCAGCAGGACGCCGTCGAGGAGTACGTGGAGAGACAGGCGGACACAGCCGAGAAGCGGCAGGAGGCCACCGAGAGCCTGGAGACGCTCAACTCCTCCGAGAAGAAGCTGCGCGCCAGCAAGGCGACCGTCCAGAAGAAGCTCACCGACGCCCGTGAACTCCTGGCCGAGCTGACCGCCGAGGAGAAGGCGCGGCTCGCCGAGATCGAGCGGAAGAAGGAGGAGGAGGCACGCCGGAAGGCGGAGGAGCTGGCCAAGCAGCAGGCGGCCGAGGAGAAGGCCCGCCAGGAGGCGCTCGCCGAGCAGGAGACCGAGGAGGCCGCCGGCGGCAGCGGCTCGGGTACCGGCTCCGGCGGGACCACGGAGGCCTCCACCTCACTGGGACAGAAGGCGGTCGCCTTCGCCGAGACGAAGATCGGTCTGCCGTACGTCTGGGGCGCGACCGGCCCGGACTCCTACGACTGCTCCGGCCTCACCCAGGCCGCCTGGAAGTCCGCCGGCGTGGACCTGCCGCGCACCACCTACGACCAGGTGAACGCCGGAACCACCGTCCCGGTCTCCGACGCCCGGCCCGGCGACCTGGTCTTCTTCTACGACGACGTCACCCACGTGGGCCTCTACATCGGCGGGGGCATGATGATCCACGCCCCCAAGCCCGGCGCGTACGTGCGCGAGGAGTCGATCTACTACGACGGCGAAGGCTCCATCCACAGCATCGTCCGCCCCGCCTGACCCGGGCGGCCGAACGCGGTCGGACACACACGGACGGACATACGCGGACGGCCCGCACGCTCGATGCGTGCGGGC
>NZ_JBHTVQ010000070.1:0-33132 GCF_042792855.1 Streptomyces sp. NPDC056600 | reverse complement strand
GCAGCCCCGGCCGCCGCGGCAGCCGCCGGCGCCGCCACCCCGGTCGCCGAGGCGCCGCCCCCGCCCCCGCCCACCGCCGGTGCCGGAACCGGCGACGCGGGCGGCCTCCGGGCCGCCCCCGGGCGGGCGAACCGCGCGGTGACCTTCCTGGCCGGGACGGTCGGCGCGCTGCTGATCGTCGGGGCGGCGGTCTTCCTCACCCAGGCCGACCCCGAGGACGAGGCCAGGGCGGCCGACCACGGGAGCTCGTCCGCCCCGGCCGGCGGGGAGGCGTCGCTGCCCGACGGGGTGCGGTGTCAGGGTGCGGGATGCGCGGGTGAGGACCCCGAGGCCATGGGCTGCGGCGGGCAGCGTGCGACGACCGGCCGGAGCATCACCGTGGGCGCCGCCGTGCTGGAGGTGCGGTTCAGCGAGGTGTGCGGCGCGGCCTGGGCCCGCGTCACGGGCGCCGCGACGGGGGACACCGTGACGATCGGCGCCGAGGGAGCCCGCGCCGGGGAGCGGAGGACGGAGGTCGGCCAGGACCCGGACGCGTACACGCCGATGGTGGCGGTGCGGCGCGCGCAGGACGCGAAGGCCTGCATCACCCCCGTCAAGGGGCGTACCGCGTGCACGGGTTGACCCGTTCGGCTCACGTCGACGCGCCGCGCGCATAACCCCGTGCGGAGGGGGAAGGCAAGCCAGATCCCCCCACGGGATGCGTGCCCGGCGAGGCGGCGCCTCGCGGATCGCCCTCGCGCCGGGCACGTACGGCCCGTGGTCCGCCCGCGCGGAGCACCGCACCGCCGGACGGCCTGTGGTCCGGGCCACAGTCACCCGTACATAACGGGGCGGCGGAGGCGCGATAGCCTGACGCCCGGATCTCTTGACGCCAAGAGATCGATCATTTGTATGGTCGATCGATCATCATGGTGGGCAGCCGGGCCGACCGTCCGGGAGCCGCCTCGCGACAGGCGCCGGGGATCCCGCACCCCGGGGCGGACCGCCCCACCGCCTGCTGTCCTACGGAGAACGCCATGACCCGCACTCCCGTGAACGTCACCGTCACCGGCGCGGCCGGCCAGATCGGTTACGCCCTGCTCTTCCGCATCGCCTCCGGCCAGCTGCTCGGCGCGGACGTGCCGGTCAAGCTGCGCCTGCTGGAGATCACCCCCGCGCTCAAGGCCGCCGAGGGCACCGCCATGGAGCTCGACGACTGCGCCTTCCCGCTGCTCCAGGGCATCGAGATCACCGACGACCCGAACGTCGCCTTCGACGGCTCCAACGTCGCCCTGCTGGTCGGCGCCCGCCCGCGCACCAAGGGCATGGAGCGCGGTGACCTCCTCGAGGCCAACGGCGGCATCTTCAAGCCGCAGGGCAAGGCCATCAACGACAACGCGGCCGACGACATCCGCGTCCTGGTGGTCGGCAACCCGGCCAACACCAACGCCCTGATCGCCCAGGCCTCGGCCCCGGACGTCCCGGCCGAGCGCTTCACCGCGATGACCCGCCTGGACCACAACCGCGCGCTGACCCAGCTGGCGAAGAAGACCGGCACCTCGGTCTCCGACATCAAGCGCCTGACCATCTGGGGCAACCACTCCGCCACCCAGTACTCGGACATCTACCACGCCACCATCGGCGGCAAGAGCGCCGTCGAGGTCGTGAACGACGAGAAGTGGCTGTCGGAGGAGTTCATCCCGACCGTCGCCAAGCGCGGCGCCGCGATCATCGAGGCCCGTGGCGCGTCCTCCGCCGCCTCCGCGGCCAACGCCGCCATCGACCACGTCCACACCTGGGTCAACGGCACCGAGGAGGGCAACTGGACCTCCATGGCGATCCCGTCGGACGGCTCCTACGGCGTGCCGGAGGGCCTGATCTCCTCCTTCCCGGTCACCTGCAAGGACGGCAAGTACGAGATCGTCCAGGGCCTGGACATCAACGAGTTCTCCCGCGGCAAGATCGACGCCTCCGTCGCCGAGCTCTCCGAGGAGCGCGAGGCCGTGCGTTCCCTCGGCCTCATCTGAGCCCGAGACACGCGGAGCACTCCCCGACCGCCCCGGCAGCCCTTCACGGGCCGCCGGGGCGGTCGTGCGTTCGGTGACCGGTCCTGATCGTTGCGTGACCTTTCCCGGTTGCACCCGTCACTCCCGTCGCCTAGATTTCACGCCTCAACTGCCGTGCGCTTCAACTACCGCGCGTGGGCAGCGTGTTCGCGTATCGGGGGATCCGCTTGACCGTCCCGTCAGTCCCGCAGCAGCCCACCGGGCCGGGCCTTCCGCAGCCGCCCTCCGGCACGGGCCTTCCGCAGCCGCCTCCCGAACCGGTGACGCCGGTCGCGGTGCCGCCCCACGCGAGCGAGGCGGGACGGCTGCTGTGCGCGGGCGCCTACCTGGACTCCCGCTACCGCGACCGGGTGATCGAGGAGCTGTGGCTCAACGAACAGCGGGTGGCCGCGCCCTCGCTCGGGTTCGACGCCGCCCGGGTGCTGGCACACGCCCTGCGCGCCCGCCGCGTGGAGCTGGCCTGGGCGCTGGGCATCACCGCCCTGTGGGCCCTGGGCATGCTCGTCACCCAGGGCATGCTCGTCGTCTTCCTCGTCCCCAGCGTGCTGCTGGCCCTGGCCGCCCGGCTGCGCGGCGAGGGCCGGACCGCGCCGCTGTACCGGCGGATCCCGGCGTTCTGGATGCGCTGGTGGGGACGGCTGCTGCTGGTCCTGTTCGGCTGGAACACCCTCGGCGCGGCGTTCGGCCTCGGTGAGGAGGACAGCGGGCCGGGCTACGGCGACTCGTACGGGGAGTCCGGTTACGGCGACTCCGACTACGGTTACGGCTCCACGGACGCCCCGGTCGACTTCGACGACGTGGCCGGGTTCCTCACCGGCACCGGCTCGTCGTCCGGCACCGCGACGCAGGCCTGGCTGCTGATCGTCGTCTTCGCCGGCCTCGCGCTGTGCGCGGCGGCCCAGCGCGGCCGGTTCGCGCGCGCGGTGACCAACGAGCTCTCGCCCGCCCGGTTCCCCGACGCGGCCACCGACCCCGCCGAGCTCCCGCAAGGGCCCCGGTTCCAGCGGCTGATGAGCCGCATCCGGCGCGAACAACACCAGAAGCTGGTCATGTACAACGTGGCCCGGCCGTTCTGCGGCGCGGGCACGCCGGTCGACACCTGGATCCTCGCCGTCGAACTGCGCCCGGCCGACCGGACGAGGAAGCCCGCGCCGATCAGCAACCGGGTGGTGCTCGACCGGGTGCGGCCGCTGCTGGAGGAGCTGCGCAGACCGCCGCAGGGCGGGCGTCCCGGCCGGGACCGGCTGCGCGGTCTGGAGGTCGACGAGTGCGTCTTCCTCCCGGCCGAAGGGCTGCGCCACCGGGACGACGCGCCCTACGGCGACGCCTCGCTCGCCGAGCACATCGAGGGATCCGTGGAGGAGGGCGCCGAACGGCGGCGGCACTTCCTGCGGATCCGGGTCGGCGGCTGGGAGGAGGAACTGGTCGTCACCGTCTTCGTGCGGGTGCACACCCAGGGCAAGATCCTCATGCTCGAGGTCGCCCCGCACGTCCTCGCGCCGGTGCGCCAGGACTTCCAGGACGTCGACCGCGCCGCGCACCGGCTGGTGTCGAGCAACCTGTTGGCGAAGGCGGCCTGGGCGGTGGCACGGGTGCCGAGCTCCCTGGTCCGTTCGCTGATCGTCGTGGGCAAGTACCTCGCCGACGGCTGGGCGCTGGCGACCGGGGGCAACGCGGCCGCCCTCGCCGAGGGGCCCGCGCGCTCGGTGCGGGAGCTGGGCGCCGCGGACGACGGTTCGCTGTTCCAGCAGATGGACGCCGCGCGGTACCTGAAGGCCGTGCAGGACCGGGTGGCCCACGGCGTGCGGCAGTCCCTGGCGGACGGCGGCTACCAGACCGACGAGTTCGTCCAGCAGATCGTCAACGTCAGCAACGGGGGCGTGCACATCGACAGCGTCGAGGGCAGCACCTTCGCCGTCGGCGAGCACGCCAGCGCGTCCTCCACCACCTCGGCCGGCGCCCCCGCCTCCACCGGCGCCCCCGCCTCCACCAGCGCCCCCGCCGTCTCCGGCGGGAAGGCGGCGCAGAAGGGATCCCAGGGTCATGAGCAGTGACGAGCCCACCGTCCGGTTCGGCAAGGTCACCAGGAGCACCTTCGCCATCGGCAGCCACGCCCGCGCCGAGTCCCACCACCATGCGGCGGGCCGCGAGGAGGTCCAGGACCAGGAACTCCTGGAGGCGCTGCGGGAGCTGAGGGCCGAGCTGGCCGGCCGGCCCCAGTCGCCGGCGGTCACCGGGATCAACGAGGCCATCGACGAGGCCGAGGACGAGATCACCCGCACCGGCCGGGCCGGTGAGGGCCGACGGGCCCGGCTGCGCGAGCGCCTGGAGTCGGCCGAAGGCATCACCAGCTGGATATCGGCCGCCGCCGCGGTGGCCGCGATGCTGGGGGTGGGCGGGGCGTCATGAGACCCGCAGGGACAGGCGCCGCGCAGCGCTGGAACGAGGACGCGCAACGGTGGGAGTACCCCGGCGACGGCGCGGGCCGGGCGACGGTGTCGTCCCCGCCGCTCCCCTCGCCCCACCCGTCTCCGCCGTCTACGTCGCCCATGCCGACGGCGACGCTGCCGAAGCCGCCCACGTCGCCCACGCCGCCGGCGCCGCTCGCGCCACCGGCCGACGGGAGCTCGCCCGCGCACCCCGCCGCCCCGCCCGTGGCGCCCGGCGCGCCGGGCGCCTTCACGCGGACGTCGCCGCCGACGCCGGCCGCCCCGCCGGAGGCGCCCGGCCCGCCGTTGCCGTTGCCGTCCGCCTTCTCACCGGCCGTCGCCCTGCCGGGTCCGCCCGGTGACGGCGCGCCCCACCCACCCGCTCACGGCATCCCGGGCATGCCCGGCGTCGGCGCGCCGCACGGCGGCCGCCGGCGGATGCTGCGGGTGGCCGTCCCGGTCCTGGTCGTCGGCGCGCTGGCCGGGTCCGCCCTCGGATGGCACCTGGTCCGCGACGACGAGGCCGCCCCTGCCGCCGGGTCCGCGCGGGCGACCGGCGCGGCCGCGGAGCCGGGGAGCACCGACGGCACCACCGCCGCACCCGAACCGGCCGCCACGCCGGAGGAGTCGCCCTCCCCGGCGGCGAGCGGGGCGCCCGACGGCTACCGCCTCGTGGAGGACCCGGCCGGCTTCGCCCTCGCGGTGCCCGAGGACTGGACGCGCGACGAGCGGGACAGCGGCGTCTTCTACACACCGGGGAACGACGGCTCCCTCATCCAGGTCTTCGAGGTGACCGAGGCCGGGATCACGCCGCAGGAGTCGCTGGAGGCCGCCTCGGAGC
Organism: Streptomyces sp. NPDC056600; assembly: GCF_042792855.1. Taxonomy (NCBI): domain Bacteria; kingdom Bacillati; phylum Actinomycetota; class Actinomycetes; order Kitasatosporales; family Streptomycetaceae; genus Streptomyces; species Streptomyces sp. NPDC056600. The sequence continues at coordinate 27,817 of NZ_JBHTVQ010000070.1, read as the reverse complement.
ACCTGGACGCCCAGCCCGGCTACGAGGAGATCTCCCTCGAGGGGACGGGCCGCCCCGAGGGCGCGTCGGAGGCCGTGGGGACGGACGCCGCGGAGCTGGTCTACGCGTACGACAGCGAGGAACTCGGCTTCCGCAAGCAGGTCGTGGACTGTGTCTTCACCGCCGGGGACGGGACGATGTACGCCGTGCTGGTCGCCGGACCGGCCGACGAGTGGCCGGTGCAGCAGGAGCAACTCTCGGTCGCCCTGGCGCACTTCGCGGTGGACTGAACCGGGCCGTACCGTGCGCAACCGGACAACGGGCGGTCACGGCAGGGTTTTTACGTCCCGCAGGAACCACAGGTTCCGACGTGTGATTATCATGTGGCACTCGGCCGCGTTCGCGGCCGCTCACAAGCACCCCCATGTTGCGGGGAGTTGCAGATTTCGCGGGCTGGTGTGCGCCTTCCGTCAGTCTCTCGTTGCCCCGACGCGACGTGACGCCGCCATGCCCGGAGGGGAAACGTATGTTCCGTGTACGGAGACGTGCCACCGCGCGGCTGTCCGCCGCGATCCTCGTCGCCGGCCTGAGTGTCGGCGGCTCCCTGGCCACGGCCGGCCTCGCCGCCGCCGACGGCCAGACCACCGCCGGCGGCACGCTGGCGACGCTGAAGCCCGGCCTCTCGTTCAGCGGTGGCGCCACCATCGACGGCAAGAACGTCAGCGCCGGCCTGTTCACCATGGACGTGCAGGGCGGTGGCACGCTGCAGAGCTACTGCATCGACGCCCACACGCCCACCAAGACCAACGCGCAGTACCAGGAAGTCGCCTGGGCCCAGTCCTCGCTGCACGCCAACCAGGACGCGGGCAAGATCCACTGGATCCTGAAGAACTCCTTCCCGCAGGTCGGTGACGTGGCCGCGCTGGCCAAGTCCGCCGGCATCACGGGCGAGTTCACCAAGAACGACGCCGCCGTCGGCACCCAGGTCGCCATCTGGCGCTTCTCGGACCACGTCAAGGCCGAGGCCAAGGACGCCGAGGCCGAGCAGCTGGCCGACTACCTGGAGAAGGCCGCCCAGTCCCTCCAGGAGCCCGGCGTCTCGCTGTCGCTCAGCTCCAACGCCGTGGCGGGCCAGGCCGGCGACAAGCTCGGCCCGGTCACCGTGGACACCAACGCGGGCAGCGCGGCCGTCAAGGTCGAGGGCGCCGGCGTCAAGGTCGTCGACGCCTCGGGCAACGCGATCACCAGCGCGTCCGACGGCACCGAGCTGTACGTCGACGTCCCGAAGGGCACCGCGGCCGGTACCGCGCAGGTGACCGTCGAGGGCGCCGCGCAGCTCTCGGTCGGCCGCGCCTTCACCGGCGTGGGCGTGAAGACCCAGACGCAGATCCTCGCGGGCTCCACGGAGAACAAGGTCGCGTCCTCCTTCACCGCCTCCTGGGACGACAAGCAGACCGTGGGCGCCGTGCTCGCGGCCGAGGCCGTGAAGAACTGCGCCAAGGGCGGCGTCGACGTCAAGGTCACCAACACCGGTGACGAGGCGGGCGAGGTCTCCATCGGCGGCGAGAAGCACACCGTCGAGGCCGGCAAGGACGTCACCGTCACCGTTCCGGTGAAGGAGGACGCCGAGTACAGCATCGCCGTCACCGGCCCGAACGGTCTCGACCAGACCTTCACCGGTGTCCTGGACTGCCAGACCGCCAGCGAGGGCGGCGGCTCCGCCAGCCCGGAGCCCTCGGCCGCGCCGAGCCCGGCCGGCGACAAGGGCGACTCCGCCGACAGCAACCTGGCCGAGACCGGCAGCAACAGCGCCACCCCGGTGATCGCCGGTGTCGCCGTCGCGCTGGTGGTCGTCGGTGGCGTCACCATGCTGGTGCTGCGCAAGCGCAAGACCGCCTGACCCACGGGTCGGGTGACCCGGCTCCGCCGGGGTGAGCGCAGGTCCTGACCAGCGAGCGTTCACAACGACCACACGAAGGGGCGGTTCCCCGCAACAGGGAACCGCCCCTTTCGCGTGCCCCGGAACGCCCTGTCCGTCCGCCCCGCTGATTGTCATGCTCACCTAAGAAACGCCTCGGGTATGCCCGGAATGCCCACCGGATCCGGTGACTCATTCCACTTTCCCCGGCCGTTTCGCATGCGCCCCCGCCGCCCGGGCAGGCGCAGCCGGTCTCCAGGAGTCACACGGTGGTGACTCGGCGGCATGACATAGCAACGGAAGGCAACAACGCACCATGGACGGCAGAATCGAAGGTCGGGACCAGGAGCGTCGCACCATTCACGCGGGGGGAGAATGGCGGGACGCGGTCACAGGGGCGACCCGGGAAGTCCTCGACCCGGCGGACGGCGAGCCCTTCGCCCAGGTCGCCGAGGGCGACGAGAAGGACGTGGACGTCGCGGTGGAGGCCGCGCGCCGCGCGTTCGACGGCGGACAGGGCGCCTGGCCGCGCACTCCGGCACGTGAGCGCGCCGACGTGCTCCGGCGCACCGCGGACCTGCTGCGGCGCGACCGCGAGGAACTCGGCCGGCTCGAGGCCCGGGACGCGGGCAAGACGCTCGAGGAAGGCCGCGTCGACATCGACTGCGTGGCCGACGCGTTCCGCTGGTTCGCGGACCTGGTCGCCGCCGAGGCCCCCGGCCGGGTGGTCGACGCGGGCAGCGACGAGATCCACAGCGTGGTCGTGCACGAGCCGGTCGGCGTCTGCGCGCTGATCACGCCGTGGAACTACCCGCTGCTCCAGGCCTCCTGGAAGATCGCCCCCGCCCTGGCGGCGGGCAACACCTTCGTGGTCAAGCCCAGCGAGATCACCCCGCTCTCCACCGTCGCGCTGATCCGTCTGCTCACCGAGGCCGGACTGCCCGCCGGGGTCGCCAACATCGTCACCGGCCCCGGCCACACCGTGGGCGCCCGGCTCTCCGAGCACCCGGACGTCGCCCTGGTCTCCTTCACCGGCGGAACGGTCAGCGGGACCAAGGTGGCGCGGGCCGCCGCGGAGACCGCCAAAAAGGTCGCGCTGGAACTCGGCGGCAAGAACCCGAACGTGGTCTTCGCCGACGCCTGCGCCACCGAGGAGGGCTTCGACACAGCCGTCGACCAGGCCCTCAACGCCGCGTTCATCCACAGCGGCCAGGTCTGCTCGGCCGGCGGCCGGCTGATCGTCGAGGAGTCGGTCAAGGAGCGCTTCGTCGCCGAACTGGCCGCCCGCGCCGGACGGATCAGGGTCGGACGCGGCACCGCGGAGGGCGTCGAGACGGGCCCCATGGTCTCCGAGCAGCAGCGCGCGAGGACCGAGGAGTACGTGGCCTCCGCGCTCGCCGAGGGCGCCGTGCTGCGTGCGGGCGGCCGGCGCCCCGAGCCCTCCGAGGAGCGCCCGGAGGGCGGCTACTACTACCTCCCGACCGTCCTCGACGACTGCCACCGCTCGATGCGCGTGGTCCGCGAGGAGGTCTTCGGCCCGGTCCTCACCGTGGAGACCTTCCGCACCGAGGACGAGGCCGTCGCGCTCGCCAACGACACCGAGTACGGGCTGGCCGGCGCCGTCTGGACCGCCCACGCGGGCCGCGCCCGGCGGGTCGCCGGGCGGCTGCGCCACGGCACCGTCTGGATCAACGACTTCCACCCCTACCTGCCGCAGGCGGAGTGGGGCGGCTTCGGCAGGAGCGGCGTCGGCCGCGAACTGGGCACCGCGGGCCTCGCCGAGTACCGCGAGACCAAGCACGTCTACCAGAACCTGGCGCCCCGCCCGGTCCGCTGGTTCGCGGGCTGACCGCTCCCCTTCCCCCGTCACCCCCCCCGGGGCCGACACACCTCGCGTCGGCGTGCCCGGCTTCGTTCACCCGAGTTTCAGGAGGACCTCCTCCCCATGACCACCTCCCGCACCACCCCGCACGATCCCGCCGCACCGCGCCCCACCGAGTACGACTACGTGGTGGTCGGCGGCGGCACCGCCGGTTCGGTGATCGCCGCCCGGCTCACCGAGAACCCCGACGTCACCGTCGCCGTCATCGAGGGCGGGCCCAGCGACCGCGACCGTGAGGACGTGCTGACGCTGCGCCGCTGGATGGGCCTGCTCGGCGGCGACCTCGACTACGACTACCCGACCGTCGAGCAGCCCCGCGGCAACTCCCACATCCGGCACAGCCGCGCCAAGGTGCTCGGCGGCTGCTCCTCGCACAACACGCTGATCTCCTTCAAGCCGCTGCCCTCCGACTGGGACGAGTGGGAGCAGGCCGGCGCCAGGGGGTGGAACGCGGTGGCCATGGAGGCCTACTTCGCCCGCCTGGAGAACAACATCGTCCCGGTCGACGAGAAGGACCGGAACGCCATCGCCCGCGACTTCGTGGACGCCGCGCAGAAGGCGACCGGCGTTCCGCGCGTGGAGGGCTTCAACCGGAAGCCGTTCGCGGACGGCGTCGGCTTCTTCGACCTGGCCTACCACCCGGAGGACAACAAGCGCTCCTCCGCCTCGGTCGCCTACCTCCACCCGGTCATGGACGAGCGGGCCAACCTGCACCTGTGGCTGGAGACCTGGGCCTACCGGCTCCACCTGGAGGGCGACCGCGCCGACGGCGTCCACGTGCGCACCGAGGACGGCGAGGAACACCTGGTGCGGGCGCGCCGTGAGGTCGTGCTGTGCGCCGGCGCGGTCGACACGCCGCGGCTGCTGATGCACTCCGGCATCGGCCCGCGCGAGGACCTGGAGGCGCTGGGCATCCCGGTCGTGCGGGACCTGCCGGGCGTGGGGGAGAACCTCCTCGACCACCCCGAGTCGGTGATCGTGTGGGAGACCGACGGGCCGATCCCGGAGAACTCCGCGATGGACTCCGACGCCGGGCTGTTCGTCCGCCGCGATCCCGAGCACGCGGGCCCGGACCTGATGTTCCACTTCTACCAGGTGCCGTTCACCGACAACCCCGAGCGGCTGGGCTACCGCCGGCCCGAGCACGGCGTGTCGATGACGCCCAACATCCCCAAGCCGCGCAGCCGCGGCCGCCTCTACCTGACCAGCGCCGACCCCGAGGTCAAACCGGCCCTGGACTTCCGGTACTTCACCGACGAGGACGACTACGACGCCCGCACCCTGGTCGACGGCATCAAGCTGGCCCGCGAGATCGCGCGGACCGAGCCGCTGGCCGGCTGGCTGAAGCGCGAGGTCTGCCCGGGCCCGGAGGTCACCTCCGACGAGGACCTGAGCGAGTACGCCCGCAAGGTCGCCCACACCGTCTACCACCCGGCCGGCACCTGCCGGATGGGCGCCGCCGACGACCCCATGGCCGTCGTCGACCCCGAGCTGCGGGTGCGCGGCCTGCGTGGCCTGCGCGTCGCCGACGCCTCGGTCTTCCCGACCATGACCGCCGTCAACCCCATGATCGGCGTCCTCATGGTCGGCGAGAAGGCCGCCGAACTGGTCGGAGGCGGAACCCGATGAACGACCCGGCGAACGACCCGACGAGCGACCCGGCGAACGACCTGACGAACACGGAGCGCATGAACCGCACGGAGCACCCCCACCGCACGGAACCCACGCACGGCGCCGGACGCACGGAGCCCACGGAGCCCACAGGGCGGACGGAGTCCACCAGCATGAGCAACGACCGGTCCACGACCGCCGCGCCGGTCTTCTCGGTCCGCAACCTGTGGAAGGTGTTCGGCCCGAAGGCCGAGCGCGTGCCGGGCGACCAGGAGCTGACCGCGCTCTCGCAGACCGAGCTGCGCGAGCGCACCGGCTGTACCGCCGCCGTCCGCGACGTCTCCTTCGACGTCCACCAGGGCGAGGTCTTCGTCGTGATGGGCCTGTCCGGCTCCGGCAAGTCCACCCTGGTGCGCTGCCTCACCCGGCTGATCGAACCGACCTCCGGCGCCCTGGAGTTCGACGGCGACGACCTGCTCGCCATGGACAAGGACAAGCTGCGCGAACTGCGCCGACGCCGCGCCTCCATGGTCTTCCAGCACTTCGGCCTGCTGCCGCACCGCACCGTGCTGGACAACGTCGCCTACGGCCTGGAGATCCAGGGCGTGGGCCGCGCCGAACGCCGGGCCCGGGCGCTCGAGGTGGTCGCCAAGGTCGGCCTGGAAGGGCTGGAGAACCGCCGCCCCGGGCAGCTCTCCGGCGGCCAGCAGCAGCGCGTCGGCCTGGCCCGCGCGCTCGCCGTGGACCCCGAGGTGCTGCTCTTCGACGAGCCGTTCAGCGCCCTCGACCCGCTGATCCGCCGTGACATGCAGGAGGAGGTCATCCGGCTGCACCGCGAGGAGGGCCGCACGATGGTCTTCATCACCCACGACCTCGGTGAGGCCCTGCGGATCGGCGACCGCATCGCGCTGATGCGCGACGGCGAGGTCGTGCAGATCGGCACGCCCGAGGAGATCGTCGGCTCCCCGGCCGACGACTACGTCCGCGACTTCGTCCGCGACGTGCCGCGCGAGCACGTGATGACCGTGCGGCGCGCCATGCGCCCGGTCGCCGCGGCGGAGGACGCCACCGGACCGGTGGTCGCGCCGACCGCCACCGTCTCCGAGGCCATCGAGGCCGTCGCCCGCACCGGAGCGCCCGCCCGGGTCGTGGAGAACGGCCGCTGCCTCGGCGTCGTCGACCAGGACGGGCTGCTCCGGGTGATCGCCGGCCTGGGCGCCGGCCGTGAGGAGGTGGCCGCCTGATGCGCCGCCCCGCCCCGACCCCCACGTCCCTGTCCACCACGCCCCCGCGGGCCGTCCCCGCGCCCGCCGCCGTGTCCCCACGGGCCTGCGACGCGCCTGGCGCCGAGGCAGCCACCGCGTTCCTCCGGATCGACGACCTCCCCGCCGCTCACGCCCGCGCCGCCGCGCCTGCTGCGGCCCGGGTCACCGCCCGGGGCGCCGGGCGGGCCGCGCCGGTCGCGGGCCGGACGGCCGGCCGAGGGCCGGTGACCCGGACGCGGGACGCGGCCTGCGGCGAAAGGGGGCGACGCGCATGAGCACCGCCACCGAATCCGCCCGCACCGAGAGGCGCGGCACCACCGGCGGCGCCCGCGCCACCACCTGGCGGGGGACCGACTCCGCGTCGCCGCCCGCCCGCACCCCGCACGGCGAGGCCCGGACTCCCGCCGCCCCGGGCCGACTGCGCACCGCGCTCGCCGCACGGCCCGCCCTGCGCCGCCTGCTCCCGCTGCTGGCCGCCGCGCTCGTGCTCGTCCCCGTGGCCGCCACCCTGTGGGGCAGCGGCGGCTGGCCGCAGCAGCTGGCCGTCGACGTGAAGACGCCGCTGGACGACGCCTACAACTGGGTGGTCGACCACCGCGAGACCAACCCGGTCTTCCTCTACTTCCTGCTCCACCTGAGCAACTGGGCGGAGATCTCGGTCGACGCCGTCACCGGCTTCCTGCTCCAGCTCGGCTGGCTGGGCGTCATCACCGCCGCCGTCCTGCTGGCCTGGCGGATCGGCGGGGCCGGTCTGCGCGGACTGCGCACCGCGTCCGCGGCACTCGCCGCCTTCGCCGTCTGCGGCGTCCTCGACATGTGGGAAGCCACCATGGAGACGCTGGCGCTCATGGCGGTCGCGGTGAGCGTCTCCGTGGTGGCCGGCCTCGTCCTGGGCCTGGCCGCCGGACTCTCCGACCGCTTCGACCGCGTCCTGCGGCCGGTGCTGGACACCATGCAGATCATGCCGGCGTTCGCCTACCTGCTGCCGCTGGTGCTGCTCTTCCAGATCGGCGTGCCCGCCGCGCTGATCGCCACCGTGATCTACGCCGTCCCGCCGATGGCCCGCCTCACCTCGCTCGGTCTGCGCGGCGCGGACCAGGGCGTGCTGGAGGCCGTCCGCTCGCTGGGAGCGGGCCCGGTGCAGCGGCTGGTCACCGCCCGGCTGCCGCTGGCCCGCAAGGAGATCCTGCTCGGCCTCAACCAGACGATCATGATGGCGCTGTCCATGGTCACCATCGCCTCGGTCGTCGGGGCCGGCGGCCTCGGCGAGGAGGTCTTCAGCGCGCTGTCCACCGTGGACGTCGGCAACGCCCTGGCGGCCGGCATCCCGATCGTGCTGCTCGCCGTCTGGCTGGACCGCACCACCGCGGTCGCCGGGCAGCGGGTCGCCGAGGGCGCCGACCACGAGGCGACCGGCGCGCGCCGCCTGCTGCACGGCTGGCGCGCCTGGGCCCTGGTGACCGCGGCCTTCGCCGTGATCGTGCCGCTGGGCCGGAAGTTCCTCGTCGAGGAGTGGCCGGAGCTCTGGGTGGTGGAGATCGCCCGCCCGGTCAACGAGGCGGTCCAGTGGTTCACCGCCCACCTCGCCACCGGCGTCCCGGTGGTCGGCGGCACCCGGGTGTGGGCCGACGGCTTCACCACCGGCGTGCTCTCCCCGCTGCGGGACGGCCTCCAGGCCATGCCGTGGTGGTCGCTGGTGCTGCTCGCCGCCGTCCTCGGCCTGCTGGCCGGCGGCTGGAAGGCGATGTGCACCGCCGCCGCCTCGCTCGCCCTGATCGGCGTCATCGGCGTGTGGGACAAGTCCCTCGACACGCTCTCCCAGGCCCTCGCCGGTGTGGTCCTCACCCTGGTGCTGGGCTTCGCGATCGGCGTCCTGGCCGCCCGGGTCGACTGGGTGGACCGCACGCTGCGGCCGGTGCTCGACGTCCTTCAGACGCTCCCGCAGTTCATCTACCTGATCCCGGTGGTCGCCCTGTTCAACGTGGGCCGGGCCGCCGCCGTCGCCGCGGCCGTGCTGTACGCGCTGCCCGCCGTCGTGCGGATCACCGTGCAGGGCATCCGGCAGGTCGACTCCGGAACCCTCGAGGCCTCCCGCTCGCTGGGCGCGAGCACGCTGCAGCAGATCCGGCAGGTGCAGTTGCCGCTGGCCCGCCCGGCCCTGATGCTCGCCCTCAACCAGGGCGTGGTGCTGGTCCTCGCGATGGTCATCGTCGGCGGTTTCGTCGGCTCCGGCGCGCTCGGCTACGACGTGGTCTTCGGCCTCCAGAAGAGCGAACTGGGCACCGGCCTCGCGGCCGGCGTCGCCATCGTCCTGCTCGGCGTCACCCTCGACCGCGCCACCCAGCGCCGCGCCGACACGGCCTGACGGGCCCCGCGACCGTACGGGCCCGGCACCTGACGGCTCCGGCACCTGACGGGCCCGGCGCCTGACGGGCCCGTACGGGACGCGGAACCCCAGGCCACCCGAACTCCCCCACGCAGAAGCACCGAAGGAAACGAGAGACCTCCCATGAAGAAGCCCCCCGCCTTCACCTCCCGCACCTCCCGCGTCGCCGTGGCCGCCACCGCCGCGCTGGCCGCCACCGCCCTGAGCGCCTGCGGCGCGGCCGACACCGGCGCCGCCGCCTCCTCCGGCGGAGCCGGCGACAAGGTCACCATCGCCGTCCCGTCCTGGGTGGGCGCCGAGGCGAACGCCGCCGTCGCCGCGCACATCCTGGAGGAGGAGTACGACGTCCGCGTCGAGAAGACGCAGATCGACGAGTCCGTCGCCTTCGACGGCCTCGACAGCGGCAAGATCGACGCCGTCCTCGAGGACTGGGGCGGCGCCCCCGACAAGCTCGAGAAGTACGTCGACCAGAAGAAGAGCGTGGTCTCCGCCGGCGACCTGGGCGTCACCGGCAAGATCGGCTGGTTCGTCCCGGAGTACCTGGCGAAGGAGCACCCGGACATCACCGACTGGAAGAACCTCGACAAGTACGCCCACCTCTTCCGGACCGCGGAGAGCGGCGACAAGGGCCAGCTGCTCGAGGGCTCGCCGTCGTACACCACCAACGACGACGCGCTGGTGAAGAACCTGAAGCTGGACCTCAAGACGGTGTACGCCGGTTCCGAGGCCGCCCAGATCACCCAGATCCAGCAGGACTACAAGGCGAAGAAGCCGTTCCTCACCTACTGGTGGACCCCGAACTGGGTCAACGAGGACGTGAAGATGGTCGAGGTGAAGCTGCCCGAGTGGACCGAGGGCTGCGACAAGGACCCCAAGGCCGTCGACTGCGGCTACCCCGAGACCCCGCTGCAGAAGTACCTGAGCGCCGACTTCGCGAAGGACGGCGGCAAGGCGGCCGAGTTCCTCAAGCGGATGAAGTGGACCGAGGAGGACCAGAACGAGGTCGCCGCGATGATCGCCGGGAAGAAGATGAGCCCGGAGGACGCCGCGGAGAAGTGGGTCGCCGAGAACAAGGACGTCTGGAAGTCCTGGGTGGCCTGAGCAGGTATCGCACCCTGCCCCGAGGGGTAGGGAGGTGACGGGCGGTGAACCTGACACCATCGCCCGACGGGCCCCGCGGCGCGCCCCCTCCTCGCGAGGGAGGCGCCCGCGGGGCCCTCGCGATCCCGGGCCGATCCTGTGTCCGATCCCGGGCCCGAACCCGAGTCCCCTCCCGGGCGGGTCCCGGGTGCACGGCGTCCCCGCGGCATCCGACCGGTTTCTGTCATGTGGCTGACATTGCTCTCACGAGCAGGTATTCCCTAGGCTGCCGGGCGTGGCGGGACGCCGCACGCCTGCGCGGGAACCGAACGCGCTCTCCCGGTGTCTTGGCGTCCGTCATCGCTCGCACCGATCCGGGGGGAAACACCATGGCAGAGAAGCAGCGCCGGCGGCTGCGCTCCAGCACCGTCGTGCTCGGCGGGATGGGCGTCGTCGCGGCGACGCTGACGTCCTGCGGGTCCGAGCCGGACCGCCGCTGCGTCGACACGAACAGCTACGAGCTCGCCAACGGCTACCGCGTCGTGGCCGATTCGTCGTGCTCGTCCTACTCGTCGTCCGCCGACTGGTACTACGACGCCGACGTCGACGGCGGCTGGGCCGAGGACGGCACCTTCGACCGCGACGAGGCCGTCGACCGCAACGGGTTCGGCTGCCACGGCAGCAGCGGCGGCTGACCTCCGCACATGGAACGCCGCACCATCGAGCCCCGCCCGGACTGGCAGCGCACCGTCGAGTCCCAGGGGCTGATCTACCCGCTCACCCGCCACCCCGACGGCAGCCTGCGCCCCTACTGGGACGAGAGCGCGTACTACGCCTTCTCCCTCCCCGAGGTCGAGGCGCTCGAGGAGGTCGTCGAGGAACTGCACGCGATGTGCCTGGAGGCGGCCGCCTTCATCGTCCGGGAGAACCGATTCGCCGACCTCGGCGTCACCGACCGGCGGGTGGCCGCCGCGATCGCCGAGTCCTGGAACCGCCGCGAGGAGGTCCCGTCCGTCTACGGCCGGTTCGACCTGCGGTACGACGGCTCGGGCCCGGCCAAGATGCTGGAGTACAACGCCGACACCCCCACCTCGCTGGTGGAGGCCGCCGGCCCGCAGTGGTTCTGGATGGAGGAGCGCTTCCCCGGCGCGGACCAGTGGAACTCCCTGCACGAGCGGCTGGTGGAGGCCTGGCGCCGCCAGGCTCCCCTGCTGCCGCCCGGCTCCCCGCTGTACTTCGCCCACACCGCGGAGGACGAGCTGGGCGAGGACCTGATGACGGTCGCCTACCTGATGGAGACCGCCGAGCAGGCCGGGCTGCCGACCGAGTGGATCTCCATGGAGGACATCGGCTGGGACCGCATCAGCCGCCGCTTCGTGGACAAGAAGCTGCGGTTCATCCGCAGCTGCTTCAAGCTCTACCCGTGGGAGTGGCTGACCACCGACCGGTTCGGCCCGCACGTGATGAACACCCTGGACCTCGGCGGCGGGACCGGATCCACGCTGTGGATCGAGCCGATGTGGAAGATGCTGCTCAGCAACAAGGCGCTGCTCGCGGTGCTCTGGGAGCTGTACCCGGGCCACCCCAACCTGCTGCCGGCCTACGTGGACGGCCCGCGCGAGATGGCCGGCACCACCGGCTACGTGGCCAAGCCGCTGCTCGGGCGCGAGGGGGCCGGCGTCACCCTGCACGAGCCCGGGGACGCCGCACCGGAGCCGCAGGAGCCCTGCTGCTACCAGGAGTTGGCGCCGCTGCCGTCGTTCGACGGGAACCGGGTGGTGCTGGGCGCCTGGGTCGTCGAGGGCGAGGCCGCGGGCCTCGGCATCCGGGAGAGCGCGGGGCTCGTCACGGACACGTACGCGCGGTTCCTGCCGCACGTCATCCTCTGAGAGGCACTTCGCGGCGGCGGGCCACCTGGTGTTCATCCCGGGGACGGGCCCCCGTCGGGTTGCCCTCCTAGTCTGCCCGGGCCCGCACGACCCGCCCCGGTCAGCCCAGGAGCCCGCAGCCCGATGACCACCGTTCCCGTCCCCGTCCCCGTCCCCGGACCCCGGTCCGCGCCCGGCACCTCCGGCCCGGCCGCCACCGCTCCCCGAGGCACGGTCACGGCGCGCGATCCGTGGTGGGACAACACCCGGTTCCTCGCGGCCACCCTGATCGTCGTGCTGCACACCACGGGCAGCCTGCTGGGCCGGGTGGAGGCCCTGCACGCCTTCCAGCTCGGCGCCTGGGCGTTCCGGGTGCCCGCGTTCGTCCTGCTGGCCGGGGTGTTCAGCAAGGCCGGGCCGCTCGGAGCCAGGCCGCTGCGGGCCCTGATCCGGTCCGTGGCGCTGCCCGGCCTCCTCTTCGGGCTCCTGTTCTCGCTGGAGAGCTGGGTACTGGGCGCCGAGTTCCGGGTGCACGTCGCCCAACTGCCGTGGAACCTGTGGTTCCTGATGTCGCTGTTCTTCTGGCGGCTGCTGCACCCCCTGGTGCTCCAGCTGCGCTTCCCACTGGCGACCACCACGGCGGTGGCGCTCGCGGTCGGTTACCTGCCCGACTTCGGCATGCAGTTCTCGGCCTCCCGGACCCTGGTCTACCTGCCGCTCTTCCACCTCGGCTGGTGGATCGGCCAGGGCGGCCTGCGCTCCTGGTTCGCCCGCCGGTGGACCCTGCCGGTGGCGGTCGCCGGCGTCCTGGCCTCGGTCCTCGCCGGCGTGCTGTGGCACCGGGACGTCGAGGGCCGGTGGCTGTCCATGCGGCACCCCTACGCGCCGGCCGACCCGATGAGCCTGGAGTGGGCCTGGCTGATCCGGCTGGCGGTGCTCGCCTGCGCCGCCGCGCTGGTGCTGTGCCTGCTGCGGGTGATGCCGAGGCGGCGCCTGCCGTTCGTCTCCACGCTGGGGGCGGGCGGGTTCACGATCTACCTGCTGCACCCGTTGGTGATCCTCCCGTTCCGCGAGAAGGGGTGGATCGCGAGGGCGGACCGGCCGGTGGAGGTGGCCGCTCTGGTGCTGTGCGCGGTCGTCCTGTCGGCGGTGCTCGGCTCGCCCCCGGTCCGGCGGCTGGCCCGCCCGCTGACCCACCCCCCGGTCGGCCTCCTGCTGCGCCCCGAGCCCTCGGCGCCGCCCGCACCGCCGGCACCGTCCGAGCCCCCGCCTCCCGCGCCGTCCGAGCCCCCGGCGCCGCCCCCGCCGCCCCGTCCGGACGCGCCCGGAACCGCGCCCGCGCCGGTCCCCGGCACCGCCCTCGCCCCCGTCTCCCGCTGACCCTCCCCGCGCCCGCCGGGCTCCTGACCCGGGGCGTCTCACGCTCCTGACCGGGGGCGTCTCACGCGACGGGCCGACTGGCGGGGGGCCCGGCGGTCCCCGGTAGGCTGGCCCAGGGCCGTGACTGGCGCGCTGGGATGGGACGGACCATCGGGGAGCGGCCCGGAGGAACCACACGTGCCGTGCGCCTGGGCCACACCGTGACCGCACCCTGCCGGAGGCCGCCATGCCCGACCTTTCCCCCGAGTCCGCCGCGTACCGCTCCGCCCTGGACGTCGTCCGCGCCGTCGAGCCCCGCGTCGCCGACGCGATCGGCCAGGAGCTCGCCGACCAGCGCGAGATGCTCAAGCTGATCGCCTCCGAGAACTACGCCTCGCCCGCGACGCTCCTCGCGATGGGCAACTGGTTCAGCGACAAGTACGCCGAGGGCACCGTCGGCCGCCGCTTCTACGCCGGCTGCCGCAACGTCGACACCGTCGAGTCCCTGGCCGCCGAGCACGCCCGCGAGCTCTTCGGCGCCCGCCACGCCTACGTCCAGCCGCACTCCGGCATCGACGCCAACCTGGTCGCCTTCTGGTCGGTGCTCGCCGATCGGGTCGAGGTCCCGCACCTGGCCAAGGCCGGCGTCCGCCAGGTCAACGAGCTCTCCGACGCCGACTGGGCCGAGCTGCGCACCGCCTTCGGCAACCAGCGGATGCTCGGCATGTCGCTGGACGCCGGCGGTCACCTCACCCACGGCTTCCGCCCCAACATCTCCGGCAAGATGTTCGACCAGCGCTCCTACGGCACCGACCCGGAGACGGGCCTGGTCGACTACGAGGCGCTGCGTGCCACCGCCCGCGACTTCAAGCCGCTGATCATCGTCGCCGGCTACTCCGCCTACCCCCGCCTGGTGAACTTCCGGATCATGCGGGAGATCGCCGACGAGGTCGGCGCGACCCTGATGGTCGACATGGCGCACTTCGCGGGCCTGGTGGCCGGCAAGGTGCTGACCGGCGACTTCGACCCGGTGCCGCACGCGCAGATCGTCACCACCACCACCCACAAGTCGCTGCGCGGCCCGCGCGGCGGCATGGTGCTGTGCGACGACTCGCTCAAGGACCAGGTCGACCGCGGCTGCCCGATGGTGCTCGGCGGCCCGCTGCCGCACGTGATGGCCGCCAAGGCCGTCGCCCTGGCCGAGGCGCGGCAGCCCTCCTTCCAGGACTACGCGCAGCGCATCGTCGACAACGCCAAGGCGCTCGCCGAGGGCCTGATGCGCCGCGGCGCGACGCTGGTCACCGGCGGCACGGACAACCACCTCAACCTGATCGACGTGGCCTCCTCCTACGGCCTCACCGGCCGCCAGGCGGAGCAGGCGCTGCTCGACTCCGGCATCGTCACCAACCGCAACGCGATCCCCGCCGACCCGAACGGCGCCTGGTACACCTCCGGCATCCGCATCGGCACCCCCGCGCTGACCACCCGCGGGCTCGGCACGGCGGAGATGGACGAGATCGCGGCGCTGATCGACCGGGTGCTCACCGAGGCCGTCCCCGGCACCACCGCCAAGGGCGCCCCGTCCAAGGCGCAGCACGTGCTGGACGAGAAGGTCTCCGACGAGGTCTCCCGCCGCGCCACCGAGCTGGTCTCCGGCTTCCCGCTGTACCCGACGATCGACCTGGGCTGACGCCCGCGGCCCGGGGGCGGGCGGCCGTCCGCCCCCGGGCCTTCCCTCCGCGTCCGCGGAAAGGGTTGTGCGACCCGTTCCCGTGATCCGGGGGCCACCTGAGAGAATGAGAGGCATGGCCTCTGATCGTCCTCGCGTGCTCTCCGGTATCCAGCCGACCTCCGGCTCGTTCCACCTCGGCAACTACCTCGGCGCCGTCCGCCAGTGGGTGGACCTGCAGAAGACCCACGACGCCTTCTACATGGTCGTCGACCTGCACGCCATCACCGTGCCGCAGGACCCGGAGCAGCTCCGCCGGAACACCCGGCTGTCCGTCGCCCAGCTGCTGGCGGCCGGCCTGGACCCGGAGCACTGCACCCTCTTCGTGCAGAGCCACGTCCCGGAGCACGCCCAGCTCGGCTGGGTGATGAACTGCATCACGGGCTTCGGCGAGGCCTCCCGGATGACGCAGTTCAAGGACAAGTCCGCCAAGCAGGGCAGCGACCGCACCACGGTCGGCCTGTTCACGTACCCGATGCTGATGGTCGCGGACATCCTGCTCTACCAGGCCGACCAGGTCCCGGTCGGCGAGGACCAGCGCCAGCACCTGGAGCTGACCCGCGACCTGGCCGAGCGGTTCAACACCACGTACGGTCCGACCTTCACCGTTCCGAGCGCCTACATCCTCAAGGAGACGGCGAAGATCTACGACCTGCAGGACCCGTCCGCCAAGATGAGCAAGTCGACGGCCAACCCCAAGGGCCTGATCAACCTCATGGACGACCCGAAGGTCACCGCGAAGAAGGTGAAGAGCGCGGTCACCGACACGGAGACCGTGATCCGCTTCGACCGCGCGAACAAGCCGGGCGTCTCCAACCTCCTGACCATCCTCTCCACGCTCACCGGGAAGACGGTCCCGCAGCTGGAGGCGGAGTACGAGGGCAAGATGTACGGCGCCCTGAAGACCGACCTGGCCGAGATCATGGTCGACTTCGTGACGCCGTTCCGCGACCGGACCCAGGAATACCTGGACGACCCGGAGACGCTGGACCAGATCCTCGCCAAGGGCGCGGAGAAGGCGCGCGCGGTGGCCGCCGAGACGCTGGCGACGACCTACGCGCGGATGGGCCTGGTCCCGGCCAAGCACTGACCCGGCCGCCGCCGACGCACGGGCGGCACGGGCGGCGCGCCGAAGGCGGCGGGCAGGATACTCCCCGCGCCCGAGCGCCCCTCGCGCCACCGGTGATCCAGGCGCGATCCTCCCGGTTCGGCGGTGCGCCGCCGTACAGTCGATGGGGACGGCGGACCCCGGCCCGCGGCCGGGGGCAGCACCCGTCGGGCGCGGCCCGGCGTGACGGAAGACGACACGACAGGAGACGACGTGGGGACCGTAACGATCGGCGTGTCGATCTCGGTCCCGGAGCCGCACGGCACCCTGCTCCAGCAGCGGCGCACGGGCTTCGGCGACGCCGCTGCCTTCGGCATTCCCACGCATGTCACCCTGCTCCCGCCGACCGAGGTGGACGCCTCCGCGCTGCCCAAGATCGAGGCGCACCTCGCCGAGGTGGCGGCCGCCGGGCGGCCCTTCCCGATGCGCCTGGCGGGCACCGGAACGTTCCGTCCGCTCTCGCCGGTGGTGTACGTGCGGGTGGTGGCCGGCGCGGACGAGTGCGCCGGGCTGCAGGCCCGCATCCGGGACGAGGCGGGGCCGGTGGCCCGGGAACTCCAGTTCCCGTACCACCCGCACGTGACGGTGGCGCACGGCATCGACGAGGAGGCCATGGACCGCGCCTACGCGGAGCTGGCCGACTACGCGGCGGAGTGGCCCTGCACCGGCTTCGCCCTCTACGAGCAGGGCGCCGACGGTGTGTGGCGCCGCCTGCGCGACTTCCCCTTCGGCGGCGCCCTGGTCCCGCCCCAGGCCACGGTGGAGAGACACCCCACCCTGCACTGAGCGCGACCGGCGCGTTCCGGATGTGCGGAGCGGCCCGCGGGGTGCCGGGACGCGCGGCGACGGCCCGGCCCCGAGCGGCGGCGGGTCAGAGGGGGAGGCGGCGGAAGAGGGGGCGGGGGAGCCGGCGCAGGACGGCCATCGCGGGGCGCAGGGTGCCGGGGACCCAGACCGTCGCGGCCCGGCGCCGCAGCCCCGACTCCACGGCCGCCGCGACCGCCCCCGGGGTGGTGGCGAGCGGAGCCTCCCGCAGGCCCGCCGTCATCCGGGTCCGCACGAAGCCGGGCCGCACCACCATCACGTGCACCCCCGTCCCGCACAGCGAGTCGCCCAGCCCCTGCGCGAAGGCGTCCAGGCCGGCCTTGCTGGAGCCGTAGATGAAGTTGCTGCGGCGGGCCCGCTCGGCGGCCACCGAGGAGAGCACCACCAGCGAGCCGTGACCCTGCCCGCGCAGCGCCGACGCGGCCACCAGGCCCGCGGAGACGGCCCCCGTGTAGTTGGTCTGCGCGACCCGCACCGCGCCGGCCGGCTCCCGCTCGTCGCGGGCCTGGTCGCCGAGGACGCCGAAGGCCAGCAGCACCAGGTCGACGTCGCCCTCCGCGAAGACCTTGCCCAGCGTCTCCTCGTGCGTCCCGGTCTCCAGCGCGTCGAACTCCACGGTGCGCGCCTCGGCCCCGGGCCGCAGGGCCCGCAGCGACGCGGCGGCCGCGTCCAGGGCGGGGGAGGGGCGACCCGCCAGCCACACGGTGCGGCAGCGGCGGGCGAGCATGCGGCGGGCGACCGCGAGGCCGATCTCCGAGGCGCCGCCGAGCACCAGCATCGACTGGGGTGCGCCGAACGCGTCCTTCACATGAGCTCCTTCACGTAGACGGTCAGAGACCGAGCCGGCGGGACAGGTCGGAGGTGAACACCCCGCGCGGGTCGAGCTCGGCGCGCAGTGCGCGGAACTCGTCGAGGCGCGGGTACATGGCCGGCAGCAGCTCGGGCCGCAGCCGGGAGTCCTTGGCGAGGTACACCCGCCCTCCGGCGGCCGCGACCTCCTCGTCCAGCTCGTCCAGGAAGGCGTCGAGGCCGGGCAGGCCGGCCGGGACGTCCAGGGCGAGCGTCCAGCCCGCGGTGGGGAACGACAGCCAGCCCGGGTCGCCGTCGCCGAACCGCTTGAGCACGGCCAGGAAGGACGGGCAGCGCCGCTCGGAGACCCGGCGCACGATCCGCCGCAGCGCCTCCTCCTCGCCGTACCCGACGACGAACTGGTACTGCACGAACCCGCGCCGCCCGTAGATCCGGTTCCAGTGCGGCACGCCGTCCAGCGGGTGGAAGAAGGCCGGCAGGCGCTGGAGCTCGCCGGTGCGGCGCCGGGGGGCCTTGCGGTACCAGAACGCGTTGAAGGCGCCCACCGAGGTGCGGCCGAGCAGGCCGTCGGGCAGGAAGGACGGCGCCGCGGGCAGCCGGGAGGGGCGGAAGGCCAGCGGGTCGCGCCGGGCGCGGTCCGGGAGGGAGTCGAGTGGCGCGTGGTCGCCGCGGGTGAGGACGGCGCGGCCGGTGGCGCGGCCGCGGGCCAGCAGGTCGATCCAGGCCACCGAGTAGCGGTAGCGGTGGTCGGTGGCGGTGAGGCGGGCCATCAGGTCGTCGAGGTCGCCGGCCCGCTCGGTGTCCACCGTCATCCAGGACGTCTGCACCGGCTGGAGCGAGACCGATGCGGTGAGGACGACCCCGGTCAGGCCCATGCCCCCGCAGGTTGCCTCGAAGAGCGGGTCGCCGGGCGCCACCGTGCGGACGACGCCGTCGGCGGTGAGTAGCTCCATCGACAGCACGTGGCGGGAGAACGAGCCGGAGACGTGGTGGTTCTTGCCGTGGATGTCGGCCCCGATCGCCCCGCCGACGGTGACGTACCGGGTGCCGGGGGTGACCGGCACGAACCAGCCGAGCGGCAGCAGCACCTGCATCAGCCGGTGCAGCGAGACGCCCGCGTCGCACAGCACCACGCCCGCCGCGACGTCCACGGCGTGGACGCGGTCCAGCGCCGTCATGTCCAGCACGGCGCCGCCCGCGTTCTGCGCCGCGTCGCCGTAGGCCCGGCCCAGCCCGCGGGGGATGCCGCCGCGCGTCCCGCAACCGCGGACGGCGGCCACCGCCTCGTCGTAGCTGCGCGGCCTGACCACCCGCGCGACGGTCGGGGCGGTGCGGCCCCATCCGGTGACCGGGACGGCGCGGGCGGCGGGCGGCGGGGACGGATCCAGCGGGGAGGGCTGCGTGGGCGGCATGGGCGCGACGCTAGCGGCGGCGCGTCCGCTGTGCGGCGACTGCTGCGGATATCGCGCGATTCTCGCCGGAACGGGTGATTGATAGGGGTTGGTGCGGCAATGGCCGGGTTCGGGGGCCGCCCCGGTGAACAGTGGGCCGTATGCACGGTGTCCCCTTCCTCGCCCCCTGCCCGCCCCTCTCCCCGCCCGCCTTCCTCCTCCGCCCGCCGGCCCTGCGGCAGCCGCCCGCGCTCCGGCGGCTCGACGCCCGGCTGCTGACCGCCCTGCACGCCCGGGGCGCCCACCCGCGCGCCACCACCGCCGTCCGCGCCCTGTCCACCGCCGGGGAGCACGGCGCGCTCTGGCTGGCCGCGGGGCTCGCAGCGGCCGCCGTGGACCGGCCCCGCCGCTCCGCCTGGCTGCGCGGCACCGCGCTCACCGCCGCCGCCCAGGCCGCCAGCGTGGGCGTCAAGCGCCTGGTGCGCCGCCCCCGTCCCACCGCCGTCCAGGCTCGGGTGCCGGTGCTGGCCAACCACTCCTTCCCCAGCTCGCACGCCGCCTCCAGTGCCGCCGCGGCCGTGGCCGCCGGGGTGCTGCTCCCGGCGGCCGGGGCGGTGGCCGCACCGGTGGCCGTCGCGATGTGCCTGTCCCGGGTGGTGGCCGGCGTGCACTACCCGAGCGACGTCGCCGCCGGCGTCCTGCTGGGCGCGGCCGTCGGCGGCCTGGGGGCGCGCGGGCCGCGGGGACCGCGGGGGAGGGGCCGTGACTGAACGCGTCGCGGCCACCGGCCCCCGTCTGGTCGGACCCCGCGGCCGCCCGGCTAGGACCCCGCGCCCCGCACCGCCCCGCCGCCAGCGCCCCGGGGCGCTGCTCGGCGGACTGGTGCGTACCGCACGTCCCCGCCAGTGGGTGAAGAACGTCCTGGTGGTGGCCGCGCCCGCCGCCGCCGGGCAGCTCTTCACCGGCGCGGCGCTGACCCGGCTGCCGCTGGTCCTCGTCCTCTTCACGGCCTGCTCCGCCGCCGTCTACCTGGTCAACGACGCCCGGGACGCCGAGGCCGACCGGGCCCACCCGGTCAAACGGCGCCGCCCGGTCGCCGCGGGACAGGTGCCGGTGCCGGTCGCCTACGCGGTGGGCGGCGCCCTGGCCGTGCTGGCCCCGCTCACCGCCGTGCTGCTGTGCCCTCCGCTGACCGCCGGGGTGCTGGCCGCCTACGTCGTGATGCAGCTGGCGTACTGCCTGCGGCTCAAGCGGGTGCTGGTGGTCGACCTCGCGGTGGTCGCCGCCGGCTTCCTGATGCGGGCCATGACCGGCGGCATCGCCATGGACATCCCGCTCTCCCGCTGGTTCCTGATCACCACCGGGTTCGGCGCGCTGTTCATGGTCGCCGCCAAGCGCTACTCGGAGGCCGTCGAGATGGCGGGCACGGGCGGGGCCACCCGCGCGCTGCTCACCGAGTACACCACCGGCTACCTGCGCTTCGTCTGGCAGCTCGCGGCGGGCGGCGCGGTCCTCGGCTACTGCCTGTGGGCCCTGGAGGGCGGCGGCGTCCCGCAGACCGGACTGCTGCCGTGGCGGCAGCTGTCCATGGTCGCCTTCATCCTGGGCGTCCTGCGCTACGCCGTCTTCGCCGACCGCGGCACGGCCGGCGAACCGGAGGACGTCGTCCTGCGGGACCGCCCGCTGGCCGTCGTCGCGGCGGTCTGGGCGGTGCTCTACGGCCTGGCGGTGACCGGCTGGTGACGGCGCCCCCGGTGACCCGGCGGGAGCTCGCCGGGTTCGCGGCGGCCGGGCTGGCGGCCTACCTGGTGGACCTCGCCGTCTTCACCGCGCTCCTCGGCCCGGCCGGAGTGCCGCCGCTGCCGGCGAAGGGGCTGGCCTTCCTCGCCGGCTGCGCGGTCGCCTACACGGGCAACGCGCTGGGCACCTACGGGAGCCGGGGGCGGGACGCGGCAACCGGTGCCGCCTGCGCCGCCCTTCGCCCGGGGCGGGGCGAACGGCTGCGCCAGGCGGCCGTCTTCACCGCCGTCAACGCGGCGGGGGCCGCCGTCCAACTGAGCTGTCTCGCCGTCAGCCACTACGGCCTGGGGTACACCTCGCACCGCGCCGACCTGATCGCCGGGGCGGGGGTGGGCATGCTGCTGGGCACGGCGGTCCGATTCTGGGGTACCAGAACCCTCGTGTTCCGCGACCGTCGCGAAGAGGCGGGCGCGGTCGGGGACGGTAACCGGAACGGGGTCGTCGGATGGACTGGCTGAAGAACCTGCCCGTCGTCGGTCCCTGGGCCGCGCGGCTGATGAGGACCCACGCCTGGCGCGCCTTCGAGCGGCTGGACGAGGTCAAGTGGACCCGCCTCGCCGCGGCCATGACCTTCACCAGCTTCGTCGCCCTCTTCCCGCTGCTCACCGTCGCCGCCGCGGCCGGGGCGGCGACCCTCTCCACCGCGCAGCAGCGGACCCTGCAGGACAAGGTGGCCGAGCAGGTCCCCGGCATCTCCGACCAGCTCGACGTCGAGAAGCTGGTCGCCAACGCGGGCACGGTCGGGCTGATCGCCGGCGCGCTGCTCCTCTTCACCGGTCTGAGCTGGGTCGACTCCATGCGGGGCTGCCTGCGGGCGGTCTGGGAGATGCCGGACCCCGACGAGAACATCCTGCTCACCAAGGCCAAGGACCTGGGCGTGCTGTTCGGGCTCGGCGGGGCGGTGCTGGCGACGCTGGCGATCTCCACCGTCGCCAGCGGGACGGTGGGGCGGCTGACCCGGGCGTTGGGGATCGACGAGGGCGGGGTCGGCGGCGTCCTGCTGTGGATCGCCGCGTTCGCCGTCGCCGTCCTCGCCGACTTCCTGCTGCTGACGTACGTGCTGCGGATGGTGCCGGGGGCGCACCCGTCGAAGCGGCGCCTGGTCGAGGCGGCGCTGATCGGGGCGGTGGGCTTCGAGCTGCTGAAGCTGCTGCTCAGCGGCTACATCCAGGGGGTCGCGGCGAAGAGCATGTACGGGGCCTTCGGGGTGCCGATCGCGTTGCTGCTGTGGATCAACTTCACCTGCAAGCTGCTCCTGTACTGCGCCGCGTGGACCGCCACCCCGAAGTCGTCCTGCGAGGCCCGGGCGTCCGGCACCCCGGGGCCCGCCGCCCCGGACCCCGCCGTCTCCGCCTGACCGGCCGCCGGTCACGCGCTGCCCGGGCCGCCGTGCCGCGTCGATCAGGCGGGCTGGTCCTCGTCCTTGGCGGCGCGGGGGGAGGTGGCCTGCTGGGGCATCCTGGCCTCGGGGGCGCCGTCGTCCTCGGCGGGCTCGTCCTTCCCGGTCCCGGCCGCCGCGGAGGACGTGTCGGTGCCGGTTCCGGCGTCGGTCCCGGTCGCCTCCGCCTCGGCCTCCGTCGCCTCCGCCTCGGCCTCCGTCGCGTCGGCCTTGCCGGAATCCGCGGCCGGAGCCGTGTCCTCGCCGTCCTCCTTCGGCTCCTGCGCCTTCGACCCCTCCGCGGCGTCCGCCGCCTTGTCGGCGTCCTCGGGACCCTCCGACCCCTCGGACGGCGAGCCCTCCGCGGTGGGTGTCTCCTGCCGCGCCCCGGTCCCCGGCAGGGGCCAGCGGCGGTGGAGGAGGAAGCCTCCGCCCGCGAGGAGGACCAGCACGCCGCCGACGATGGCCAGCGGGATCCACAGCGGCCCCGCCTCGCCCTGCTTCGCGGCCGCGGCGTTCCCCGCACCCGCGTGGTCGCCCGCCGGCACCGCGGCCGAGGAGGCGCCCGGGTCGGCCGAGGCGGAGGCCGCGGCCTGGGAGGCCGGCGGCACCAGCTCACCCACCGGCGTCACCTTCCCCGACGCCGCGAAGCCCCAGTCCAGCAGCGCCGCGGTCTCCTTGTAGACCCGGTTGAGCTCCTTCTTCTTCGGGTTCATGACGGTGACCAGCAGCACCTTGCCGTCCCGCTCGGCGACACCCGTGAAGGTCGCCCCCGCGTTGGTGGTGTTGCCGTTCTTGACGCCGGCGATGCCGGGGTACTGGTCGATCCCGCTGCCGGTGAGCAGCCGGTTGGTGTTCTGGATCTCGAAGGAGCCGCGGGTCTTCTTGCCGCCCTTCCCCTTCGTCGTCGCTCCGGGGAACCGCGCCCGCACCGTCGACGCGTACTCGCGGAAGTCCGGATCCTGCAGGCCCGACCGGGCGATCAGCGTGAGGTCGTAGGCCGACGAGACCTGCCCCTTCGCGTCGTAGCCGTCGGGGCTGACCACATGGGTGTCCAGCGCCTGGAGCTCCTCGGCGCGGGCGTTCATGTCGGCGACCGTCTTGTCGACGCCGCCGTTCATCGCGGACAGCACGTGCACCGCGTCGTTGCCCGACCGCAGGAACACGCCGAGCCACAGGTCGCGGACGGTGTACTCCTCCTTCTCCTTGACGCCGACCAGGCTGGAGCCGGCGCCGATTCCGGCGAGGTCCTCGTTCGTCACCGTGTGGGTCTGGGTGCCGGGCCAGCGGCCCAGCAGCGTGTCCGCGAAGAGCATCTTCAGCGTGCTCGCCGGGGCCAGTTCCTTGTGCGCGTTGTACGAGGCGAGCACCTCGCCGTTCTCGGCGTCGGCGACGATCCACGAGTTGGCCGACAGTTCGGCCTCGGGCAGCTTCGGGGCGCCCACCCCGGGCTGGACCTGGATGCCGGGCGCGCCCAGCCGCAGACCGCCCACCTTGGAGGAGGACTTCCCGGTCGTGCCGCTCCCGATTTTGCCGGTGCCGGAGGAGGCCGGGGAGGAGTCGTCCGCGTCGTCCTTCGCGACGTCCAGGGAGTCGGCCGGGGTGGAGGTGGCCCGGGGCGTGCCCGTCGCCTTGGAGGGGGAGCCGGAGTCCGTCGTCCCGGTGCCGGTCCTGGAGCCCGGCCGGATCGGCTTCGCCTCGGCCGTACCGGCCGTCAGGGGCAGCACCAGGCCGAGGGCGAGCGACAGCAGCGTGGCGGAAGCGATCAGAGCGGGTCGCCTGGCGGTCTTCTTGGGAGCGGGCACGGACGAGAACGTACATGCCAAGGCGTCGGCGGACGTACTCCCGTGACGCTTTCGTTCCCCGCCGTGATTCCCGTCGCACTCCGCCGCCTGAGCGCCCCCCCGGCCACGGTCGCGGTCGTCCGGCGGCGATACTGGCCGTATGAAGCTCAGCCGACCCGTCTCCTGGTTCCTTCTCGCCTTCGGGGTGTGGAGCTGGGTCATCTGGATCACTTTCGTCAAGAACCTCTACAAGGACGGCAGCGGTCTCGCGTTCGACGACGCGGGGGACCCGACCGGGTACTTCTGGGTCCACCTGCTGCTCGCGGTGGTCTCCTTCGTACTGGGGACGGTCGTGGGGGTCATCGGGTTGCGCTCCGTCCGCGCATTGCGGCGCACTTCATAGTCGCCGACGCCACGGGGCGCGCGACAGAACGCAACTGGACATCGGGACAGGGGAACTACCGGACGTGGTCGTCGTATTCGTGCTCGTCGCACTGCTCGTTCTGGCCGCGCTGGTGGCGGTGCACTGGTACATGTGGCGGCGGCTGGTGCGGGACACCACCGCCCCCGGCGGCCTGGGCCGGCGGCTGGGCACCGCGGTGTTCCTGCTCGGTGCGCTGCTGCTCGTCGGCGCGCTGACCAGCCGCGGCGAGTTCCTGCCGTTCGCCGTGCGCCGCGCGGTCTCCTGGCCGGGGTACCTGTGGATGGCGGGGCTGCTCTACGTCCCCATGGCCCTGGCCCTCACCGAGCCGCTGCGGCCCCTGCTGCGCCGCGCGCTGGCCCGCCGCGACGCCCGCCGCGCGGGTGACGCCGCCGCCCCTGCCGCCCCCGCCGCCGCGTCCTCCGTTGCCGCACCGGCCGCCGGCTCCGGCGCCCCGACTGCCGCCTCCGGCGCTCCGGGCACCGCCCCCGGCACCGCTTCGGCCCCCGCCGGGTCCGTGGCCGTCGACCAGGCATCCGCCCCCGTTCCCGCCCCGGCGAAGGACGCTGAGGACCCCGACGGAACTCCGGCCGAGGGAACAGGGGAGGCCGGGGCCCTGGACGCCACCGACGCGGGTACGCCCCCGCAGGCCCTCGGCCGCCGTCTCTTCGTGGCCCGCGCCGTCGGCTCGGTCGCCGCCGTGGCGGGTCTCGGCACCGTCGGCGCCGGCACCTACGGCGTGCTGAACGGACCGGGCGTCAAGCGGGTCACCGTGCCGCTGGCCCGGCTGCCCCGCGCCGCGCACGGCTTCCGGATAGCCGTCGTCAGCGACATCCACCTCAGCCCCGTGCTGGGACGCTCCTTCGCCCAGCGCGTCGTGGACATCGTCAACTCCACCCAGCCCGACCTGATCGCCGTGGTCGGCGACCTGGTCGACGGCTCCGTCCGCGACCTGGGTCCGGCCGCCGCGCCGCTGGCCGGTCTGCGCGCCCGGCACGGCGCGTACTTCGTGACCGGCAACCACGAGTACTTCTCCGGCGCCGAGGAGTGGGTGGACGAGGTCCGCGACCTCGGGCTGCGCCCGATGGAGAACATCCGCACCGAACTCGCCCACTTCGACCTGGCCGGCGTCAACGACATCGCGGGCGAGGACCACGGCCAGGGCCCGGACTTCGCCAAGGCGCTGGGCGACCGGGACCCCTCCCGCCCGGTCGTGCTCCTCTCCCACCAGCCCGTCACGATCGACGAGGCGGTGAAGTACGGCGTCGACCTCCAGCTGTCCGGGCACACCCACGGCGGACAGTTGTGGCCCGGCCCGTACCTGGCGGAGCTCGCGAACCCGACGGTGGCCGGTCTGGAGAAGTACGGCGACACGCAGCTCTACGTGAGCCGCGGCGCCGGCGCGTGGGGGCCCCCGACCAGGGTCGGAGCCCCGTCGGACGTCACCGTGGTGGAACTCGCCTCGCTGCTGGCGTGACCCCACACGCCACAGGCGTGACCACAACGGAATCCTTGGTTCTGGTCAATTCCTTCCCCCCGGGGTCACTCCTGTGGTTCAGTGTGGCCGCCGATGTGAAGGTTCTGCGGACGATCGGCGGCAGGTTAGGTTTCGGGCCCTGGGGAGGGACCTGTGCGCTCGATTCGAGTGCGGATTCTCGCAACAGTTCTTGTTCTCGCGGTCGTCGGCGTCGGCGCCTGGCAGTTGATGCCGGACGAGGCCGTCGACACCGACCCGATCGTGGTCGGCACCACCGACGTGGTGACGTCGCTCGACCCGGCGGGCGCCTACGACGCCGGTTCCTGGGCCGTGTTCTCCAACGTGTACCAGACGTTGATGACGTACCAGCCCGGCAGCACCACGCCGGTGCCGGACGCCGCGGAGGAATGCTCGTTCGACGGTGACGACGCGATGGTCTTCGTCTGCAAGCTGCAGGACGGACTGAAGTTCCCGAGCGGCCGCGAGATGACCGCGAAGGACGTCAAGTTCTCCTTCGAGCGCGTCCTGAAGATCAACTCTGACGTCGGTCCCGCCTCCCTCTTCTCCACCCTGAAGTCCGTGAAGGCCGACGGCATGGAGGTGACGTTCCGCCTCAACAGTCCGGACGCCACCTTCCCGTTCAAGGTGGCCACCGGCGCGGGCGCGATCGTCGACAGCGAGGCCTACCCGGCGGACGAGCTCCGCGGCGGCGGCAAGGCCGACGGCACCGGCCCCTACCGGCTCGCCTCCTTCAAGGAGGGCAAGGAGGTCGTCCTCGAGCCCAACCCGCACTACCGGGGAGCCGTCGAGGAGAAGCCCACCCCGGTGACCCTGCGGTACTTCTACGACTCCGAGGCGCTGGACAAGGCGTGGCAGGCCCGCAAGGTCGACGTCGCCTCCCGGCAGCTTCCGCCGGACACGCTTGCCGGCCTGTCGGCCACCGACCCGGAGTACCGGGTGTCGGAGAGCTCCGGGTCCACCACCAACAACCTCGTCCTGAACGTCAAGTCGGGATCGCCGCTCGCCGACGTCTCGGTGCGCCGGGCGATGGCCTGGCTGGTCGACCGCGAGAAGATCGCCGCCACGGTGATGCAGGACTCCGTCGAGCCGCTGTACTCCCTGATCCCGGCGGGCTTCACCGGCCACAACACCGCCTTCTTCGACGCCTTCCCCGACCGCGACCCGGACAAGGCCCGCGCGTTGCTGCGCGAGGCGGGGATCCAGACGCCGGTCGTCATCGAGCTCGGCTTCCCGAGGACCGGCGCCCGCGAGCAGGAGGCCTACGAGCTGAAGAACCAGCTCGAGGAGGGCGGCCTGTTCCTGGTCAAGCTGGAGGGCCGTGAGTGGGGCGACTTCCAGAAGGACTACGCGAAGGGCAAGTTCGACGCGTACACGGTCGGCTGGATCGCGGACTACCCGGACCCGGACAACTTCTCCGCCGTGCTGATCGGCACCGGCAACGGCATGAAGAACGGCTTCAGCGACAAGCGGGTCGACGAGCTGATCCTCCAGAGCCAGGCCTTCGGCGACCGCGTGCGGGCGGTGAGGACCTTCGAGCAGCTCCAGCGGCTGACGGCCGACGAGGTCCCGATGATCCCGCTCTGGCAGCGCAAGGAGTACACGATCACCGACAAGGACGTCGGCGGCGGCCAGTACCTCAACGACGGCACGGGCGTGTACCGCCTGTGGCGCCTCGGGTGGCTCTGACCGTTCCCGCCACCGCGCATCGCGTCACCAGGTGACGCG
>NZ_JBHTVQ010000069.1:0-34666 GCF_042792855.1 Streptomyces sp. NPDC056600 | reverse complement strand
GGGTCTCGCGTTCGGGGCGGACCGGACAGGCCATGCCGTCCAGGGCGGTCAGCTTGCGCACCGCCTCCTGGAGCAGCCGGCCGGCCGTCTCCCCCCCCCCCCCCCGGGCCCCCCGCGCCCCCCCGCCCCCCCCCCCCCGACCGGTATGCGGCGGGGATACGATCTGCCTCGCCATGCAGACGCAGAAGAATCCCGCGGACACCGCCCCCACGTACTCCAGCCTGGTCGCCCTCGGCGACTCCTTCACCGAGGGCATGTCGGACCTGATGCCCGACGGCACCTACCGCGGCTGGGCAGACCTCCTCGCGGCCCGGATGGCCGCCCGCGCGCCCGGCTTCCGGTACGCCAACCTGGCGATCCGCGGCAAGCTGATCGGCCAGATCCTCGACGAGCAGGTCGGCCTCGCCGCCGAGATGGGCGCCGACGTGATCACGCTGGTGGGCGGCCTCAACGACGCGATGCGGCCGAACTGCGACCTCAAGCGGGTCACCGGGATGCTCGAGGAGGCCGCCGAGCGGCTGGCCCCGGCCTGCAAGCAGCTGGTGCTGATGCGCAGCCCGGGGCGGCAGGGGCCGGTCATGGAGCGGTTCCGTCCCCGCATGGAGGTCATCTTCGAGACCCTCGACTCGCTGGCCTCGCGGCACGGCGCGGTGCTGATAGACCTCTACGGGGCGCCGTCGCTGGGCGACCCCCGGGTGTGGGACGTGGACCGGATCCACCTCAACCAGGAGGGTCACCGGCGGGTCGCCGAGGCGGTGTGGCAGGGGCTCGGGTACGACCCGGAGGACCACGAGTGGCACGTGCCGATGGCCGCCACTCCCCCGGACCCCTGGCTGCGGCGCCGGGTCGCCGACGCCCGGTTCGCGCGCGTCCATCTCCTCCCCTGGATCGCCCGCCGCCTCACCGGCCGCTCCTCCGGCGACGGCCTCCTCCCCAAACGGGCGGACCTGCTGCCCTACGAGTGAGGTCGCGGCGTCCCGCGCCCCGCGCTCCGGCTCCGGCTCCGGCTCCGGCTCCGGCTCCGGTGTGACGCGGGGGCGCCACGGGTACGTTCGTCCCCGGCGCGGAGCACCTCCGTGCCGGGGCGGAGGAGAGCGGCATGAGGACCCGTCGGCTGGGGCGCAGCACCGTCGAGGTGACCGAACTCGGGTTCGGGACCGGCCCGCTGGGCGGCCTGTACGAGCCGCTCGACGACGCGACGGCGGCGGGCGCCCTGTCCGCCGCCTGGGACGCCGGGATCCGCTTCTTCGACACCGCGCCGCACTACGGGATCGGCCTCGCCGAGCGGCGGCTGGCCGGCTTCCTGCGCGAACGGCCCCGGGACGCCCTCACCCTGTCGACCAAGGTCGGCCGGCTCCTGGTGCCCCAGGACCCGGCCGGGCGCACGGACGAGAGCTTCGAGGTGCCGGCCACGCACCGCAGGGAGTGGGACTTCTCCCGCGACGGCGTGCTGCGCTCCGTGGAGGAGTCGCTGGCCCGGACGGGCGCCGACCGGGTCGACGTGCTCCTCCTGCACGACGCGGAGCACCACTTCGAGGACGCCCTGCGCACCGGCCTGCCCGCCCTGGCCGAGCTGCGGGCCCAGGGCGTGGTGGGCGCCGTCGGGGCCGGGATGCACGACACCGCCCTGCTCACCCGGCTGGTGCGGGAGCACGACGTCGACGTGGTGATGCTGTCCGGGCGCTGGACCCTGCTCGACCAGCGGGCGGCGCACGAGCTGCTGCCCGCCTGCGCCGAACGCGGGGTCTCGCTGCTCGCCGCCTCGGTCTTCAACTCCGGGCTGCTCTCCACCCCGCGTCCCTCCCCGGACGCGTTCTTCGACTACGCCGCCGCCTCCCCGGAGGTCGTCCACCGCGCGCGGCGCGTCGCCGACCTCTGCGCCGCGCACGGGGTGACCCTGCCGGAGGCGGCGCTGGCCTTTCCGCTGCGGCACCCGGCGGTTGCGGGCGTGGTGGTCGGCATGCGGTCGGCGCGGGAGGTGCGGGCCGACGTGGCCGCGTTCGGCAAGGAGGTCCCCGAGCGGCTGTGGTCCGACCTGCTCGCCGAAGAGCTGCTCGACCCGCGGGCGGCGACCTGACGGACCGCGGTCCCCGTCCCGGCCGGTGGCGCCGGTCGTGTCCGGCGACTCCGTCCCGCGCGTGGCGCCGTCCCGCCCGGCGGCTCCGTCCCGCCCGGCGGCTCCGGACGGGACGGCGGCTCCGGACGGGACGGGGCCGGTGATCAGAAGGGGTAGCGCGCGGTGGCGCCGCGGACGGTGACCCAGCGGGTCTCGGTGAACGCCTCGACGTTCGCCGCCGCCCCGCCGAACCGGGATCCGGTGCCCGAGGCCCTGACCCCGCCGAACGGGGCCACCGCCTCGTCGTTCACCGTCTGGTCGTTGATGTGCACGATGCCGGTGGGGATGCGGTCCGCCACCTCGAGACCGTGCATGACGTCCTTGGTGACGATGCCCAGCGAGAGCCCGTACTCGCTGTCCCCGGCGATCCGCACCGCGTCCTCGACGGAGTCGACCCGCGTCACCGGGGCGACCGGCCCGAAGACCTCCTGCGCGAAGGCGGGCGCGGTCAGGGCCATGTCGGCCAGGACCGTCGGCCGGTAGAACAGCCCCTCGTAGGTACCCCCGGCGGCCACCTTCGCCCCGTCGGCGGCGCTCGCGGTGACCAGGCCGTGGATCTTGTCCCGCTGCCCGGCGTCGATGATCGGACCGAGCGCGACGTCGCCCCCGGCCGGGTCGCCGACCGGCAGGCTCCGCGCCTTCTCCGCGAGCGCGGCGACGAAGTCGTCGTAGACGGCGCTCGCCACCAGGTGGCGTCCGGTGGTCATGCAGATCTGGCCCTGGTTGAAGAAGGAGCCCCAGGCGGCCAGGTTGACCGCGTCCTCCACGTCGGCGTCGTCGAGGACCAGCAGCGCGGAGTTGCCGCCGAGTTCGAGGTGGGCGCGCTTGAGGTGCCGGCCGGCGAGCTCGCCGATGTGCCGGCCGACGGCGGTGGAGCCGGTGAAGGAGATGACCCGCACGTGCGGGTCGACGACCAGCGCCTCGCCGACGTCCGGACCGCCCGGCAGCATCTGCAGGACGCCCGCGGGCAGGCCGGCTTCCTCGAAGATCCGGGCGATCAGCGTGCCGCCGGTGACCGCGGTACGCGGGTCCGGCTTGAGCAGGACCGCGTTGCCGAGGGCCAGCGCGGGGGCCACCGAGCGGATCGCCAGGATGATCGGCACGTTGAACGGGGCGATCACCGTGACCACGCCGGCCGGGACGCGGCGCGCCATGGACAGCCGCGGCTGCTCGCTCGGCAGCAGCTCGCCCAGCGGGCGGCCGGGCAGCGAGGCGGCCTCGTAGCACTCCTCGGCGGCGGTGTGCAGCGCGAACCCGGCCATGCCGGGGACGGCGCCGACCTCACGGATGTTCCAGCCGGATATCTCGTCGGCGTGCTGCTTCCACAGGTCGCCCGCCCGCCGGAGCACGGCGGCCCGCTCGGTGTACGGCAGGGCGGCCCAGGCCTGCTGCGCCTCGGCCGCGTGGGCGGCGGCCTCGGCGACGTCCTGGGTGTCGGCCGCGCCCATCCGGCCCAGCTCGGCGCCGGTGGCCGGCTCCACGACGGCGTAGTCGCCGCCGCGGCCTGCCACCCAGGCGCCGTTCTTGAAGATCTTGCCCTGCCAGTCGACAGAGTCCAGAAGTGCCACAACGATTCCTTCCGTACAGAACTACTGGTGCGGGGCGCCTGTCCCGGTGCGGGTGCGGGTGCGGGTGCGGGCAACGAGGTCGTGCGGCGCATCGTGCTGCGGGGCACGGGCCGAGTCAACGAGTAGTTCCACTTACAGGAACCGCGTTCCGGATAGGCTGTGCGGCATGACCGCAGCCCCGCAGCCGGCGGCGCCCTCCGGCACCGGCGCCCAGGCCCTCGAGCGGGGCCTGGCGATCCTGACCGCGCTCGCCGACGGACGCCGGCCGCTCGGACTGGTCGAACTGGCCGACGCGACGGGGCTGAGCAAGAGCACCTGCCACCGCTACGTGGCGAGCCTGGTGGCCCTGCGCTACCTGGAGCAGGAGGACGGCGGCCGCAAGTACCTGCTGGGTCCCGCGGCGATGCATCTCGGCATGGCGGCGGTGGGGACGCTGGACGTCGCGCGGGTCGGTGCCCGGAGCGTGCAGGCGCTGGCGGACGAGACCAACCACACCGTCAGCCTGACCGTCCTGGACGGCGCGGACATCGTCTACGTCGACCGCCGCCGCCCGAGCCGGGCCGGCTTCCGCATCGAGCTGAACGTCCAGATCGGCACCCGGCTGCCCGCCTACTGCACGTCGATGGGCAAGGTGCTGCTGGCGTACCGCGACCCCGCGTCCGTGCGGGCCGTCCTGGACCGGATCGACCTGGCGCGCCGCGGGCCGCGCACCATCACCGCCCGCGAGGAGCTGGTCGCGGCGCTGGCGGAGATCCGGCGGACGGGTCTGGCCCTCAACGACCAGGAGCTCACGGCCGGGTTGCGGTCGGTCGCCGTGCCGGTGCGCGACCGTCACGGGAACGTCTGCGCGGCGCTGGGCGTCGCCGTCCACCTGAGCGCGTGGAACGCGACGGCCGAGGCCGTCGTGACCCGCCTGGAGGGGCCGCTGCGCCACGCGGCGCAGGAGATCTCCCGGCGGATGGGCCACCTCGAGTGACGCCGGGACCCGCACGGCGGGATGCGGTTCCGGCACATGGAACCCCGTAAGGTGGCGACCTGCCGGAAGTCGTCCGATCCTCCGGTCACGACGTCCGGCGACCCGGCCCCGGGTGAGGAGCGACAGTGATGACCCCGGCCCCCTTCGTCCGTCAGCACATCGCCGGCACGTGGACCGACTCACGCAACGGACGCACCTACGAAAGCCTGGACCCCTGGTCCGGCGAGGTGGTGGCGGTCGTCGCCGCCGGCGACCAGGACGACGCGCGGGCCGCGATCGAGGCGGCCGACCAGGCGTTCGCCGACTGGTCGCGGGCCCTGCCCCACGTCCGTCAGTCGGTCCTGCTGCGCGCGGCGGACGTCCTGGAACGGCGGCGCGAGGAGATCCTCGTCCTGCTGGCCCGGGAGACGGGCTGCACCCGCCACTTCGGCGACGTCCAGCTCGACTTCGCGCTGTCCCTGCTGCGGCAGTCCGCGGCGCTGCCGTACGCCGCGGACGGGCAGCTGATCCCGTCCGACCGGCCGGGCACGCGGTCGATGGCGATCCGCCGGCCGGTGGGGGTGGTCGGCGCGATCGCCCCGTGGAACGCGGCGCTGGCGCTGACCGGCCGCGCGATCGTCGGCCCGCTGGCCCTCGGCAACACGGTGGTGCTCAAGCCCTCCCAGGAGGCGCCCGCGTGCGGGGCCCTGTGGGCGGAGATCTTCGAGGAGGCCGGACTGCCGCCGGGCGTGCTGAACGTGGTGACGCACGCCCCGGGCGAGGCCTCGCTGATCGGCGACGAGCTGATCGCGAACCCGCTGGTCCGGCGGCTGAGCTTCACCGGCTCCACCGCCACCGGCCGGCGTCTCGCGGAGGCGGCGGGCCGGCACCTCAAGCGGATCCTGCTCCAGCTCGGCGGACAGAACCCCATGATCGTCCTCGACGGGGTGGACCTCGACCACGCGGCCGCCGCGACCGCCTACGGCGCCTTCGTCCACCAGGGCCAGGTCTGCATGGGCGCCCGGCGGATCTTCGTCGAACGCTCCATCGCCGACGCCTTCCTGGAGCGTCTCGCCGCCAGGGTGTCCTCCCTGCCGACGGGCGACCCGCTGGACCCCGGGACGGTGATCGGACCGGTGATCAACCAGTGGGCGCTGTCGACGATCGGCCGCCGGGTCGAGGAGGCCGTGGCGGCCGGCGCGCGGATCGTGGCGGGCGGGACGGCCGCGCCGCCCTGCTACCCGGCGACGGTGCTGACCGACGTGCCCGAGGACATCGAGCTGGCCCTGGACGAGACCTTCGGCCCTGTGGTGGTCGTCACCGTGGTGGAGGACCGCGACGAGGCCGTCGCCCGGGCCAACGCCTCCGGTTTCGGCCTCGCCGCGGCCGTCCTGGCGGCGGACTCCGTGCAGGGCCTGGAGGTCGCCCGCCGGATCGACGCCGGCATCGTCCACGTGAACGACCAGCCGGTGAACGACGAGCCGCAGGTGCCGTTCGGCGGTACCCGGGACAGCGGCTGGGGCCGGTTCGGCGTCGGCTTCGTGGCCGAGGACTTCACCGAGCTGCAGTGGGTCACCACCCGGGACACCCCCCGCACCTACCCCTTCTGAGACAGCCGTCGCCGGATCCCGGGGCGGCCGCCCCGGGGCACCGGGCGGCCCTTGGCGTTTCCTACGAACGGGCCCGCGGCGTCGACCTGCAGGAACGAACAGTAGAATCCGGTTACGTGACTTCTCCCGCCAAGCCCCGCATTCCGAACGTCCTCGCCGGACGCTACGCCTCCGCCGAGCTCGCCACGCTCTGGTCGCCCGAGGAGAAGGTGAAGCTCGAGCGCCGGCTCTGGCTCGCCGTGCTCCGGGCGCAGAAGGACCTCGGGATCGAGGTGCCGGAGGCCGCCCTCGCCGACTACGAGCGCGTGCTCGACCAGGTCGACCTGGCCTCCGTCGCCGAGCGCGAGAAGGTCACCCGGCACGACGTGAAGGCCCGGATCGAGGAGTTCAACGACCTCGCCGGTCACGAGCAGGTCCACAAGGGCATGACGTCCCGCGACCTGACCGAGAACGTCGAGCAGCTGCAGATCCGTCTCTCCCTCGAGCTGGTCCGCGACCGTGTGGTGGCCGTGCTGGCGCGCCTGGGCCGCCTGTCCGCCGAGTACGGCGAGCTCGTGATGGCCGGCCGGTCCCACAACGTGGCCGCCCAGGCCACCACCCTCGGCAAGCGCTTCGCCACCGCCACGGACGAGCTGCTGGTGGCGTACCACCGCGTCGAGGAGCTGCTGGGCCGCTACCCGCTGCGCGGCATCAAGGGCCCCGTCGGCACCTCCCAGGACATGCTGGACCTGCTCGGCGGCGACGCCGGCAAGCTCGCCGAGCTCGAGGACCGCATCGCCGCCCACCTCGGCTTCGGCCAGGCCTTCACCTCGGTGGGCCAGGTCTACCCGCGCTCCCTGGACTACGAGGTCGTCACCGCCCTCGTGCAGCTCGCCGCGGCCCCGTCCTCGCTGGCCAAGACGATCCGTCTGATGGCGGGCCACGAGCTGGTGACCGAGGGCTTCAAGCCGGGGCAGGTCGGCTCGTCCGCGATGCCGCACAAGATGAACACCCGCTCCTGCGAGCGCGTCAACGGCCTGATGGTGATCCTGCGCGGCTACGCCTCGATGACCGGCGAGCTGGCCGGCGACCAGTGGAACGAGGGCGACGTCTCCTGCTCCGTGGTCCGCCGCGTCGCGCTGCCGGACGCGTTCTTCGCGCTGGACGGCCTGCTGGAGACCTTCCTGACCGTCCTCGACGAGTTCGGCGCGTTCCCCGCCGTGGTCGCCCGCGAGCTGGACCGGTACCTGCCGTTCCTGGCCACCACCAAGGTGCTGATGGCCTCGGTGCGGGCCGGCGTGGGCCGCGAGGAGGCGCACGAGGCCATCAAGGAGAACGCGGTGGCCTGCGCCCTGGCCATGCGCGAGCAGGGCGCCGAGCGCAACGAGCTGCTGGACCGGCTGGCCGCCGACGCGCGCATCCCGCTGGACCGCGCGGCGCTGGACGCGCTGATGGCGGACAAGCTGTCCTTCACCGGTGCGGCCGCGGACCAGGTCGGCGTGGTCGTCGCCCGCGTCGAGGAGGTCCTCAAGCAGCACCCGCGGGCCGCCGCGTACACCCCCGGGGCGATCCTCTGACCGCGCTCGGCGACCACCGGTGAGCCCCCGCTTCACCCGCGAGGAGCTCGAGGCCGCCCGCGACCGCATCGTCCCCGACGTGGCCGCGGGCGGCCTGCGCGTACTGTTCTGCGGGATCAACCCGGGGCTGATGACGGCCGCCACCGGACACCACTTCGCGCGCCCGGGCAACCGGTTCTGGCCCGTCCTGCACCGGTCCGGCTTCACGCCGCGGCCGCTCGACCCCTCCGAGCAGCGGGAGCTGCTGTCGTACGGGCTGGGCATCACCAACGTGGTGGAGCGGGCGTCCGCGCGGGCGGACGAGCTCACCGCGGAGGAGTACCTGGAGGGCGGGCGGATCCTCGAGGCCAAGACGGAGCTGCTGCGGCCGCGCTGGCTCGCGGTCCTGGGCGTCACCGCCTACCGGGCCGCGTTCGGCGACCGGAAGGCGGCGGTGGGCCCGCAGGAACGGGTGCTGGGCGGCGGCACGGGCGTGTGGGTGCTCCCCAACCCCAGCGGCCTCAACGCCCACTGGAGCCTGCCGGCCATGGCCGAGGAGTACGCCCGCCTGCGCGAGGCCGCCGAGGAGCCGTCCGGCCGGTGAGCCGGCCCGGGCATGCGCAGGTGCCCGGGCACGGGCAAGGCACGTGTGGGTGCCCGGGCATGCGGCTACATCACCCGGTCCGACAGCACACGCTCGAGAGCGGCCCGGCCCGCGGGACCCCAGGCCGGCTTGCCACCCGGAAGGCCGCGGTCCCCGTTCTGGCCCATGAGCATGAGGAACAGGCCCTTCAGAGCGGCCAGCCCGCGGGCGCGCCGGATCGTCCCCTCGTCCGCACGCGCGTACGCGTCGAAGAAGCGCGGGACGGCGCCCGCGGGGAGGATCACCCATGCGGCGGCGAGGTCCCAGGCCGGATCGCCGGAGAACACGGCATCGAAGTCGATCACGCCTGAGAGCGTCCCGTCGGAGACGACCACGTTCGCGGGGTGCAGGTCGCCGTGCACCCACAGGGGCGGGCCCTCCCACTCGGGTGACGCGACGGCGTCGTCCCAGACGGCACGAACGCCGTCGGCGAGACCGGCGAGCGCGGCGGGGGCCACGGCGTTGAAGAAGTACTCGAAGCCGTCCGTGCACTTGTCGGGGTGACCGCCGCGGTCCTCACTGATCGGCGCGTCCTCGGGGGCCTCCGTGTGGAGCGCGCTCAGGAACGCGGCCAGCGTGTCGGCCGCGTCGTCGCCGCGGCCGATGGAGGAGTGGTCCAGCGGCTCGCCCGGGACCCACGTCATGACCGCCCAGGGCCTCGGAAAGCGTGGGGACGGTTCACCGGTCCGTACGGGGCGGGGAACCGGAAGCGGCAGGCGGGGGCCCAGCACGGGCAGCCACCGGCACTCCTTGCGCAGGAGCGCCGAGGAACCTTCCTGACGCGGCATACGCACGGCCAGGTCGTCCCCGAGGCGCCACATCTGGTTGCCCCACCCGCCCACCACTTCGCGCAGCGACTGTCCCGCAAGGTCCGGATGCTGCTCCAGCAGCAGGTCGTGCACGAGGTCCGCCGTGATGTCGATCTCGTCGTCGGTCATGCGAAGTCACCCTAGCGAGGCGGGGGTTCGGCCCGGACCCGCGGCCTCACATCCGGGATCTCAGGACGTCGACCTCGCAGCCCGGTGCGAAGGGGTCGAAGCCGTGCTCGGCCAGCCAGCGCACGGCCAGCAGGCTTCGCATCGACCACCACGCCTGGATCACGTCGAGGTCGAGGTCGGCGCCGTAGCCGGTGAGGACGTCGTCGAGGTGCTCCTCGTGCCCCAGCGTGAAGGTGGCGAGGTCGTACAGGGCATCACCCTGGCCCGCCTCGGACCAGTCGATGACGCCCGTGACCTCGTCGCCGTCGAGGAAGACGTGCGCGATCTGCAGGTCGCCGTGCGTGAACGCCGGTGTCCACGGGCGGAGTGCGGCCTCGGCGACCTGGCGGTTGCGGGTGACCAGGTCGGCGGGCAGGACGCCGTTCGTCACGAGCGCCTCGCACTCGGCGTCGAGTTCCGCCGCCAGCGCGACGATGCTCCGGCCGGCCCGGCCCGGCCGGGGCGGCAGCGGCGCGTCGTGCAACTGCCGCATGGCGGCGCCCGCGGCGGCCCATGCCGTCGGCGACCCGGTCGACGGCCCGCCGAGGCGCCCGAGCGTCGCCCCCGGAACTGCGGCGAGCGCGAGCACGGGCGGCTTGTGCCACAGGACCTGGGGGGTCGGGACGGGCGCCAGCGACATCGTCTCGACCTCGACGTCGATGCGGGTCCGGTCGGCGTCCACCTTGAGGAACACGTCTCCGACGCGCAGCGTCGCCCGCTCGGAATGGGCGACGACGACTTCCACCTCGTCCATGGACGACCAGTGTCCCGGGGCGGACGGCCGGTGTCCCCGGATTTTCGAGGCCCGCGGTCCGGCGTTCGGTCCGGTGAAGGGCCGGCGCCGCGCGGACGACACGCCCGCGCCACGCCTCGCCTACGGCGGGTCCTCCGTGGTGACCACGGCGAGGAGGGCGTGCGGGGGTTCGTGGCCGTGGCGGGAGACGCCGAGGGCCAGCCAGCGGTCGTCGGCCCACCAGAGGTGGACCTCCGTCAGGTCCTCGCAGAGCCAGCCCCACGGCTCGGGTATCTCCTCCCCCGCCTCGCCGGCGCGGATCAGCGCCCCCCAGAGGCCGACCCGTTGCGGCTCCCCCCACCGCGCCGACAGGCGCTGCGCGAGCGCCTCCCGCTCGTACTCGTACTCCGCCGCCGCCTCCGCCGCCAGGCCGGGGTCGCCTTCGGAGCAGCCCCCGCCCAGGAGCTCGGCCGCCCGCCATCCCGGGCCGCACCGGGCCAGGGCGGCGCCGCGGTCCGGGTCCGCGCCCTCCTCCGGCAGGTCCGAACCGCACAGCCGTTCCACGACGGCGACATGACGTGCGATGCTCATGCGTTCCAGTAAACCCGCCGCCACCGACAACTGCCGTTGCGTCAGGCCCTGCCCGGCCACGGACCCGTCCGGGTCGCAACCCGAGGTAACCGGATCCCCGCCCTCGCCGGGACCTTGAACGACGAGTAACATCCGGCCAACACCTCGCGAGCTGGGAGGACGGACCAGTGGGACGCCTGACCGGCGGTGACCCCTCGCTGCTGCGGCGGATCAACTCCGCCGTGGTGCTGCACGCGCTGCGCGCGGTCGACTTCGCCACCCTCACCGAGATCACCCGCGTCACCGGCCTGTCGCGTCCCACCGTGGAGGGCGTGGTCGAAGGCCTGATCCAGGCGGGCCTGGTGACGGAGGCGGCGGCGGACGAGAGCGCGACACGCCGTCAGGGCCGCCCCGCCCGCCGGTTCCGGTTCCGTGCCGAGGCCGGCCACCTGCTGGGGCTGGAGATCGGCGCCCACCGGGTGACCGCGCTCCTGGCGGACCTGGACGGGCGCGTCCTGGACAGCATCACCAGCGAGGTGGCGGAGACCGCCCCCGCGGACGACCGCATCGACTCCCTGCGCACCGCCGTCAACGAACTCCTGCGCCGCGCCGGGGTCTCCGGCGGCTCGCTGCGCGCGGTCGGCGTCGGCACCCCCGGCATCGTCGAGGCGGACGGCACGGTCCGCCTCGGCACGGCGCTGCCCGAGTGGACGGGTCTGCGGCTCGGCGAGCGGCTCAGCCGTTCGTTCAAGTGCCCGGTGCTGGTGGAGAACGACGCCAACGCCGCCGCGGTGGCGGAGCACTGGAAGGGCGCGGCCGTCGATTCGGACGACGTGGTCTTCGTGCTGGCCGGCCTCAGTCCCGGGGCGGGATCGCTGATCGGCGGGCGGCTGCACCGGGGGTTCGGCGGCGCGGCGGGCGAGATCGGGGCGCTGCACCTGCTGGGCCGTGAGGCGACGCCCGAAACGCTGCTGTCCACCGAGGGCGAGCCGCTGCGTCCGCTGGACGAGCAGGCCGTGGCCCAGGTGTTCCAGCACGCCCGTGACGGCGACGAGGGGTCCCGGGCCGCGGTCGACCGGTTCATCCGGCGGCTGGTCCACGACGTGGCGGCACTGGTGCTGGCGATGGACCCGGAGCTGGTGGTGGTCGGGGGCTGGGCGGCGGGGCTGGACGACGTGCTGGAGCCGCTCCGCGGCGCGCTGTCCCGGTACTGCCTGCGCACACCGCGGGTGACCCTCTCCCAGCTCGGGGAGGCGGCCGTCGCGACCGGGGCACTGCGTCTCGCGCTGGACCACGTCGAGGAGCAACTGTTCGCGGTGGACAGCACGGTGACCGCCCGCCGGTGACCACGCCGGGTGACCGCCCGCGGAATCGACAGCGGGCGGTCACCGGGCAGGACCAACACCGCCGGTGCGGTGGCCACGGGTGCGGTCAGTGCGGGTGCGGTCACCGCGACGGGTCAGGAGACCTGCCGCTCCCTGTCGTGGACGATGCGCACGTCGCCGGCCGCGCCGAAGGTGAGCCGGCAGGTGTCGGCCCGGTAGGTGGCCACCGACACCGCCGCCGTCCGCCCCTCGGCGAAGAACCGCGTGGTGACCATCAGCACCGGGGCTCCGGGCAGCCGGTCGAGGTCCTTGGCGTCCTCGGCGCGGGCGGTGCCCAGCTCCACGGCGCGGTCCTGCCCCTCCAGCGTGAGCCGCTGGAGCTCCCGCAGCACCGCGCGGGCGCGGGCGGGTCCGCCGGGCACGTCGATGGCCGTCAGCTCGGGCACCGAGCGGGCGGGCACGTGCAGGAGCTCGGCCGCGACGATCTGCCCGTGCGCCGACAGCGAGCGCCGCACGGTGTGCACCGTCTCGTCGCCGGCGACACCCAGTGCGGCCGCCGCGGCGGCGGTCGCGGCGCCCTGCGTGCAGTCGGCCGGTTGCCAGGCGTCCCCCGGCGCCCCTGGCCACAACGGCCGTTCCGTCTCCACGGCCACGCCGACGCGCGGCGGGGCGACGGTGGTGCCGACGCCGCGGCGGCGCTGCAGGCGGCCTTCCAGTTCGAGTTGTTCGAGAGCCTGACGGAGCGTGGCCCTGGCGACGCCGAAGCGCGCCGCGAGCTCCCGTTCGTTGGGCAGCACCTCGCCCACCGAGAACTCGGTGTCGAGTGCCTGGCTCAGCACGGTCCGCAGATGCCAGTACTTCGGCTCCGACACCGCTTCCAGCTGCGTGGTCCCCACCCTGTCCTCCACGGTGCGCGTGGCCGGCGACGTTTTTGACGCCCTTGTTTATTAAAGGTTGTTGAACTTTCCTGCGACCATAGGACGCCCCCCAAACCTGGTCAAGACCAATCCTGGAACCTGGGGAGAAAACGGGCAGGGAACGCCACACGACGTTCATGAGACGTTCGCGATCGAAGGCGGCCGGTCGAGGACGGCCAACCGGCACCGGAGAGCAGGCCCTGGGCCAGGTTGCGACCGCGATGGCGATCCGGGCCTTCCGAAGCCACGAGGAGGAGGGTCGCCCGCGCTGCGCGGGCATCGCCGCGATCCCGACGTGCGGGAAACCGAACGGCACCTGACGCCCCGGGGCCGGTGAGGGCGTCGGCCCCTACCCGTCGGCGGTCGTTGCTGACAAGCTGTCAGCCGGTTCGACGTGCCCGCGACCCACCCCTGGACGAGGAGCAGCCCATGCCCGACACCGTCTCCTTCGAGGTGCCCTCCGTCGGCGGCCCGAGGACCGTGACCCTGGCCTGCGAACGGCGGGGCGCCGGCGAACCTCTCCTGCTGCTGCACGGCATAGGTCACCACCTCCAGGCATGGGACCCGGTGAGCCGGATCCTGGCCGCGGACCGGGAGGTCATCGCCGTGGACCTTCCGGGCTTCGGCGCCTCCCCCGCGCTGCCGCAGGGGCTGGAGTACGACCTGGCGACGGTCACAACGGTGCTGGGCGGCCTGTGCGAGGCGCTGGACGTCGGGCGGCCGCACGTGGCGGGCAATTCGCTCGGCGGGCTGCTCGCGCTGGAGATGGGCCGCCGCCGGCTCGCCCGCACGGTGACCGCGCTCTCCCCTGGCGGGTTCTGGTCGCCGGGCGAGTGGCGCTACGCCGCCTCGGTGCTGCGGGTGATGCGGGAGGGCGCCTCGCGGCTGCCGCTGCCCGTCGTCCGGCAGTTGGCCCGCTCGGCCGCCGGGCGGGCCGCACTGACCGGCACCTTCTACGCCCGGCCGGGCCGTCGCGCGCCGGAGGCGGTGGTCGCCGAGACCCTGGCGCTGAAGCACGCGCCGGGCTTCGAGGCGACCCTGCGCGCGGGCGCCGGACTCACCTTCACCGACGACCTGCCGGGGCTCCCGGTCACCGTGGCCTGGGGCGACAAGGACCGCCTGCTGCTGCCCCGTCAGGGCGTGCGGGCCAAGCGGATCATCCCGAAGGCCCGACTGGTGCGCCTGCGGGGCTGCGGGCACGTGCCGATGAACGACGACCCGGCGCTGGTCGCCCGGGTGGTCCGCGACGGCAGCGGCAGCGGCAGCGGCAGCGGGGCCACGGAGGGCTGAATGGCCCGGCCGGGTGACCGCGGAGCGCGTTGTTCACCTCCGGTTTCCGTGCGGGCCGCGCGGCGGGAGTAGGTGTTGCTGCGCACGGCGGCAGCCGCTCGCGCCGTGTGCCGTTCCACCGGGTCCCGCACCCCCGGCTTCCGGTCCGCGGGGGCCGGTCCACCGTGTCCCGCACCGCCGGCCGCCGGTACGCCGGGGCCCGCGCGGGGCCCGGTCCCGGCCCGTTCCCGTCCCGCTCCTTCTTCCCGTTCCTGGAGGCGCCCCATGCCCGACCCGTCGACCCAGTCGCCCGCCCCCGCACGCCGCGGCGTCCTGCGGGGCGCACTCGCCGCCTCGGCGGCCCTCGCGCTGCCCGCGGGTCTCGGCTCCGCCGTCCCGGCGTTCGCGCTCTCCGGCCGCCCCCGCGCCGGGTGGGGCGTGCAGGCCGGTGACGTGACCTCCGACTCGGGCCTGGTCTGGGTGCGGTCCGACCGCCCGGCCCGGATGGTCGTCGAGGTCTCGCCGACCGAGTCGTTCCGCAGGGTGCGCCGCGTGCCGGGCCCGCTGCTGGGCGAGGGCACGGACTTCACCGGCACCACGCGGCTGCGCGGCCTGCCGCCGGGCGAGCAGATCCACTACCGGGTGGTGCTGGCCGACCCGGACGACCCGCGCCGCACCGGGGAGCCGGTCACCGGCACCTTCCGCACGGCTCCCGCGCGGCGCCGCGACGGGGTGCGGTTCCTGTGGTCGGGTGACATCGCGGGTCAGGGCTGGGGCATCAACCCGGACATCGGCGGCTACCGGATCTTCGACGCGATGGGCCGGCTGGACCCCGACTTCTTCCTGCTCAGCGGCGACAGCGTCTACGCCGACGGGCCGATCGCCGCCACGGCGGCACTGCCGGACGGACGGCTCTACCGGAACCTGGTCACCGAGGAGAAGTCCAAGGTCGCGGAGACCCTGGCCGAGTTCCGCGGCAACTTCCGCTACAACCTGCTCGACGAGAACCTGCGCCGCTTCAACGCGCGGGTGCCGAGCATCGTGCAGTGGGACGACCACGAGGTGCGCAACAACTGGTACCCGGGCCAGGTGATCGCCGACACGGACGCCCGTTACACCGAGAAGCGCATCGACGTGCTGGCCGAGCGGGCCCGCAGGGCGGTGAGCGAGTACTACCCGATCTCCACGCTCACCCCGGGCGCCCGCGAGGGCCGCGTCCACCGGGTGGTGCGCCACGGCCCGCTGCTCGACGTGTTCGTGCTCGACATGCGCACCTACCGCAACGCCAACTCCGCCGGAACCGACGTCGTCGATCCGCAGGGCATTCTCGGCCGCGAGCAACTGGACTGGCTGAAGCGTGAGTTGGCCCGGTCGCGCGCGGTGTGGAAGGTGATCGCCTCGGACATGCCGCTGGGTCTGGTGGTGCCGGACACCACCGAGGGGCTGCGCAACGTCGAGGCGGTCGCGCAGGGCGATCCGGGGCAGCCGCTGGGGCGCGAGCTGCAGATCGCGGAGCTGCTGCGGTTCGTCAAGCACCGTCGCATCACCGGCACGGTGTGGCTGACCGCGGACGTCCACCACACCTCGGCGCAGCACTACCAGCCCTCGCGGGCGGCGTTCACCGACTTCGAGCCGTTCTGGGAGTTCGTCTCCGGCCCGCTCAACGCGGGCGCCTTCCCGGCGAGTGCCCTGGACGGCACCTTCGGACCGGAGCGGGTGTTCGTGAAGGCTCCCGCCACCTCCAACGTCTCCCCGGCCGACGGCTACCAGTTCTTCGGCGAGGTGGAGATCGACGGCGACAGCGGCGAGATGACGGTCCGGCTGCGCGAGCAGGACGGGGCGGTGCTGTTCACCAAGGTGCTGCAACCGGGTCTCGTCGGCCAGTAGGCCCGCGGCGACCCTCCGGCCTCTCCGGCCTCGCCGGTCCCTTCGGCGGCCGGAAGCCCGACCGCGGAAGGCCGTCAGGGCAGTTGTCGGTGGTCGCCTCTACGGTCCTCCCATGACGCGATCACTGCAGGCCGTGGCCTATGCGCGTCCCTCCGCGCTGCGCTCCACCGCGGAGGGACGGCTCCTGGGACTGGAGACCTCCCGGGGCGCGACGCCCACAGGTGTCCAGGACCACCCCGGCTTCTTCTCCGGCTTCCTCACGCACCCCCAGGCGGCCTCCGCGGGTCTGTTGGCGGTGGCCGACGTGGCGGCGGCCCGCTACCACCAGCCCCAGGCGCGCGCCTCGCTCGACCCGGTGGTGACGGGCAACGGCGACCGGCTCCGCTTCGAGTCCTTCTCCGGCTGCTGCGGCGTGTACGCCCGCCTCGACGTCCTCGACGACGGCCTGGACGGCGGGGATGTCGGTCACGGCACCACCAACGTCGACGTCAACAACCCGCTGCGGGAGGCTCTTTCGCGGGTGGGCGCCCTCGACCCGGTCCATCTGCGAGTGGGTCCGGACGAGTTGACGGTGACGACGACGGACGGCCCGGTCGTCGAGAAGAAGGTCCCGCTGCCGGACCGCTGGCTGCGCGGCTTCGCGGAGTC
The DNA here is from genome assembly GCF_042792855.1 of Streptomyces sp. NPDC056600. Classification (NCBI taxonomy): domain Bacteria; kingdom Bacillati; phylum Actinomycetota; class Actinomycetes; order Kitasatosporales; family Streptomycetaceae; genus Streptomyces; species Streptomyces sp. NPDC056600. The sequence continues at coordinate 17,913 of NZ_JBHTVQ010000069.1, read as the reverse complement.
GCAGGTGGTCGCGGCCGGTTTCGAGCTGCGGGCGGAACTGCCGGCCGCCGAGGCGGTCCGGTTCCTGCGGTCGCTGCCGCGCGGCCGGGGCCGGGGCGGTGCCTCCTGGGTGGTGCCCGCGGGGCGGGGGCTGCGGCCGACCACCAGGCCGGTGCCGGGCGCCGTGTGCCTTCCGGGGCCGGAGCGGCTGGCCGCCCTGCAGCGGGTGCTGCGCCACGCGACCGCGCTGCGGGTCTACGGGCCCGCCGTGTCCGGCACGGACGCCGCCGCGAGCGCCTGGGAGGCGGTGCTGCCGGGCATGCGGCTCACCCTGACCCTGTCGCCGGACGCCTCCCGCGGCTTCTCCGGAGAGGGCGGTGTCCTCGACGCGCTGGCCTCGGGCGACGCCGCCGAGGACGCGGAGCTGATATCCGTGCTGCTGGCGTGGGAGCCGCGGATCGACGTCGCCGACCTGGCGGCCGCCTCCGGCCTGACCGCCGAGCGTGTGCGCGCCGCCCTGGTGCGGCTCGGCACCTCCGGGCGGGTGGGCTACGACCCGGCCGAGGCCGCCTACTTCCACCGTGAGCTGCCGTACGACGCCGGCCGGGTGGAGCGGCACAACCCGCGGCTGCGGGACGCCCGGGCGCTGCTGGCGGCGGGCGCGGTCGTCCTGGACGGCGCGACCGGCACGGTCACCGCCGAGGACGGCCACCGGCACCGGGTGCGCGAGGAGAACGGTGCGCTGACGTGCACCTGCCTGTGGTGGGCGAAGTACCGGGGCGGACGCGGGCCCTGCAAGCACGCGCTGGCGGTCCGGATGGCGCGACGGGAGGGGCGGTCGTGACGAAGGCGACGACGGAGCACGAGGTGTGCGCGGCGGTGCGCGAGGGCGCGACCGACCGTGCGGCCGCTCTGCTGGCGGCGATGCACGCGGGCGAGCTGGTCCCGGAGTGGGAGCGGCTGCGCAAGGAGCTCCGCCAGGAATGGGGCCGGCAGCGGCAGGTGTATCCGGCCCTCCATCTGGCCGGGGCGGCCTCCCTGACCGGGGCGGCGGCGGTCGCGACATGGCTCACCGCGGCCGACTTCCGGTGGGCGGCGGCCCCGGTCGGCCTGTTGCTGGGGGCGCTGCGGGACCGGGAGCCGCAGTGGCTCGCCGACGTGGCCCGCCGGGTCGCCGCGCGCCCGGTCGCCGCCGGCGTCGACCACGCCCTGCTCGACGGGCTGGCACGGCTGGCCGACTGTCCGCCACCGGTCACCGAGGCGTCCGTGCACGCCTGGATCCAGCACGTCAACGGCGCCTGGACGAAGCGGGACGGCGTCGACGCACGCATCCGCGCCACACGGCACCTCGCGGCGATGACCGCCGGCCTCTTCGCCACGGCCGACGCGGGCCGCGCGATGGCGAACCTGTACTCCGCCGACGACGGGGACAGCTGGGTCACCGTGCTGGCGCGGCTCACCGCCGAGGGCGTCCTGGAGCGGCGGGCGATGGTGGAGGACTGCGTGGCTCGGCTGCTGCGCGGCGGCCCGGCCGCCGACCAGCGGGTGTTCCACAACCTGCTGACCGCGCTGGAACTCACCGGGGAGGAACGCCGGGCGCGGACCGCCGACTGGTCGGCGCTGGCCGCGGACGGGATCCCGACGGTCGCCGCCCACGCCCAGGCGGTGCTGGGCGAACTGGCCTTGGCCGGGGACCTCCCCGACCAGGAACTGGCGGACCTGTCGGCCTCGGTGTTCTTCCGGCCGGAGAAGAAGCTGGTCCGCGCCCAGCTCGTCCTGCTCGGCAAGGTGCTGTCCGCCCGGCCGGACGCGGCGAACCTCCTGCTACCGGGCCTCTCCCATGCCTTCGGGCAGCCGGACGCCGACGCGCAGGAGCGGGCGCTCCGGCTGCTGGAACGACACCTGGACAAGGTGACCGACGAGGAGGCGCGCGGGGAACTGGGCCACGCGGCCGCCCAGTTGTCCCCGGCGCTGCGCGTCCGTGCGCTGACGGCGCTGGGCCTGGAGGCGCGCGACGAGACACCGGAGGCCTACGAGGAGACGCTGCCGCCGGTGCCCGCCCCCGCCCGCCTCGCTCCGGCCCCTTCCTCGCCGGCCGAACTGGTCGAGGAGACCGGCGCGTTGCTGGCCCGGCGCGATGCCGACGTGGCGTCCTTCGAGCGGGTGCTGGACGGCTTGGTCCGCCTCGCCCACCGGGACCGTGCCGCGCTGCTGGACGCCTTGGCCCCGGTCCTCGCCCGCACCGAGTGGTACGACGCGGCACCGGACAGCTGGAGGACGCCCGAGCGCTACTTCGCCGTCGACGTCGCCTACTGCGACGCCCGGCATCTCGTCGAGATGCTGCTCGCCGCGTCGACGGGCCAGGTCTCCGAGGAGGTGCTGCGACCGGGCACGCACGGCACCGCCCCCGCCAGGCACTGTGCCCACAGCCCGCTGTGCCTGGCCCTCGACGCACGGGTCAGGGAGGTCGCCCACCGGATGCGGGCCGGTTCGGTCCCGCCCTTCCTGCTGTCCACGCCCACCTGGAGCACCGGGTCCGTCGATCCTTCGGAGCTGGTGGACCGGCTGGAGCTGTACTCCGCCGCGGGGGTCGTCCCGCTGCGGAACGACTTCGCCCAGGCGCTCCTGCGGGTACGCCGCGCGGACCGGCCGGCGGCCGAGGCGGCGGCCGCGCGCGCGGCGACGCTGGTGACCCCGGAGGGCGAGCACCTGGCCCGCTGGTTGACCGCGTCCGATCCCCTCCCCGCGACACCCGAACGGCGGACGGTCGACCGGCGGGTGCGGCCGGGACTGGGCGAGTGCCCCGCGCTGCTGAAGGACTTCCCCGGCGCCTTCGCACGTCTGGGCGAGCCGGTGCCCGCCGACGTACAGCGCTTCTGGTGCTACCACTTCGAGGACGGTGCCCGGCCGCACCTGCTCGCCATGCTCCCCGAGGACCGCGAACTGCTCGCGGTACGGCTGGTGCACGACGCGATCGCCTCCGCCGTGCAGGACCAGCGGCGCGGCGCGGCGGTGCTGCCCCAGCTTGCGGAGTCCGGCGGGCCCGCCGGTCCGGCCACCCACCTGTGCGTGGCCTACGGGCTCGGCTCCCGTCATCCCGAGGACCGGCTGGCCTCCGTGGACGCCCTGCTGGTGCTGGCGGCACGCGGGCAGCTCGACCCGGAACGTCTGGGGGCCGACCTCGGCGAACTGGTGACGCTCGGCGCGGTCAAGGCGACACGGCTCGCCGACTCGCTGCGCACGGCCGCCGCCACCGGGGCGTCCGCCACCGTCGGCGGGGTGCTCCGGCACGCGCTGCCGGCGCTGCTGGCCGAGGGCGTGGAGCCGGCCCGGGGACTGGGCGACCTGCTGGGCATGGCCGCGGAGTGCGCGGAGCGGACGGGCTCCACGGGGGCGGTGCCCGGTCTGGACCGGGTCGCCGACCGCTCCGGCTCCTCCCGGCTGGTGCTGGAGGCGCGACGGCTGCGGGCGGCACTGAGCGGGGAGGCGGTCCGATGACCACGGGAGGCGAGCCGGTCGCGGCGATCCGCGCCGGCGACACGGTGCGCACGCTGGACCTGCTGGAGGGCCTGTCGGCCGCGGAACGCCGGTCGGTCGTACCGGAGTTGCGGGGGCTGCGCGCGGAACTGCGACGTGACCCGTGGGCCGGCGCCTCGCGGACCGCCTACCCGCCGCTGCTGGCGGCGGGGGTGGCGTGCATGCGGGGAGCGGCCGCCGTCGCCTCGTGGCTCACCGGCCCGGACCTGCGGTTCGGGGCCGGGAGCACCGTGACGGCACCGACGGTGCTGCGGCTGGTGGAGGACCGGGGAGCCGACTGGCTGGCCGATCTGGCGGGGCGTCTCGCGGCCCGGCCCTCGTCGGCCGCGGTGTCCTTCGAGCTGATGTCCGGCCTGGTCCGGCTGGCCGACTCCCCGCCACCGGTGACCGAGGGCTACGTGACCGGCTGGGTCCGCCACCGTACCCGGGCGGTGCGGGCCGAGGACGGCACCCTGCTGGAACGCCTGCGCGGCGACGGGGACCTGCGGTCGATGGTGGGCGCGCTCTTCGAGATCGAGGACATGGGTCTGCTGCTGGACGGGTCCGGCGCGTGGTCCGGCGCCCTCCTGGCGCTCACCGGCGAAGGGCTGCTGCCCAGGGAGGTGATGATCGACGGCTGTCTGTCCCGGCTGCTGCGCGGTGGAAGGGCGGGCGATCTGCGGTTCTTCCAGCACCTGTTGATCGGACTCGAACTCACCGCCCGGGAGCGGCGCGAGCGGGTCGCCGACTGGCGGGCGCTGGCTGCCGACGGGCCGTCCACCGTGGCCGCTCACGCCCGGACGGTGCTCGGCGAGCTGGCGCTGGACGGCACGCTTCCCGCGGGCGCTCTCGCGGAGATCTCGGCGGCGGTGCTGTTCCGCCCGGAGAAGAAGCTGGTGCGCGCCCAGTTGACGCTGATCGGCAGATATCTGTCCGGGCGTCCGGGGGCGGCGGGCGAGCTGCTGGCCTGCCTCGGTCCGGTCCTCGGCCACCAGGACGCGGCCCTGCGCGACCGCGCCCTGGCCCTGATCGCGCGGCATCTGCCTCCGCCGCCCGGCGGGGGCGAGGTCCGCGAGGCGCTGGCGGCGGACGCCGCGTCGCTGCCCGCCGCCCCGCGTGAGCGACTGCTGCGGGTGCTCGGCCTGGGCGCCGGGGCCGACGCCGTGGTCGAGCCCTACGTCGAGGCCCTGCCGCCGGTGCGCGCACCGCGACGTCTGGCTCCGCCTCCGGCCACCGCCGCGGAGGTGGCCGAGGAGACCGGCGTTCTGCTGGCTTCCGGCGGGCGGGCCGCCGGGGACGTCGCCGCTTTCGAGCGGACCCTGGACGGTCTGGTGCGCTGGGCGCACCGGGACCGCGAGGCGCTGCTCGGGGCGCTCGAGCCGGTGGTCGCCACCCGGTGGTGGTCCGGCGGCGGGCGCTCGCCCCGGGACGGCATGTGGGGCCACAGCCGCTTCACCCACCACTTCCCCGGCGCCTTCGGCATCGAGCACGGTGTCGATCTCCTCCTGGCGTCGCTGCACTTCGCCGTGAAGCTTTCCGCGCTGCACTCGGCGGTGATGAACGCGGGCCCTGAGTACACCTGCGTGCACGGACACCTGGCGCGCGCCTTCCAGATCCGGCTGTGGGAGGCGGCCCATCGGCTGCGCACCGATCCGCAGCCCTTCCTGCTGTCCACTCCGACCTGGGACGACGGCTCGCTGGAGCCCGCGGAACTCGTCGGTGGGCTGGAGGAGTACCGGCGGCTGGAGGCACGCGTCGGGGAGAACGACTTCGCCCAGGCGCTGCTGCGTCTGCGGCTCACCGACCCCGCGGCCCGCGCGGCGGCGGCCGGGCGGGCCCGCGCCCTGGGCACTCCGGAGGGCGAGCGGCTGGCCCAGTGGCTGGACGCGGGCGGTCCCGGGCTTCCGCAGGGCCGGACGGTGCCGGCGGGCGACCTCATCGGGGTCGAGTACGCGGAGGCGCCCGCGTTGCGGCGCCTTCCGCGGGGCTTCCGCGGGCTGGGCATGCCGGTCGGCGCGCAGGGGTGCGACCGCACGTACTGTCCGGCCCGCGGCACCGGCCTCGAGGCGTACTGGCCCGCCCTGCTGCCGGGCCACCGCGAGCTGGTGGCGGCGCGTACCCTGCGCACGTTGTCGGCCTCCGTGTACCGGGACGGCCCGGCCGACACCGGGCTGCTGCCGAGGCTGGCGGAGTCGGGCGGCGGTCCGGGGCCGGCGCTGCGTCTGTCGGTCGCCTACGGGATGTTCGCCCGGTCCGCCGAGGACCGTCTGCCGGCCGTGGACGCCCTGCTGCTGCTCGCCGCGCGGGGCGACCTGGACGCGGAGGCGACGGGGGCCGACCTGGCGGCACTGGTGCTGTCCGGCACGGTGGTGCCCTCCCGGCTCGCGGAGGCCCTGCGCACCGCGGCCGACGGCGGCGCCGGACGCACCACGTGGTCGGTGCTGCGATACGTGCTGCCGCCACTGCTGGAGGCGGCCGAGCCGGTGAACACCCGTGCCCTCGGCGACCTGCTGGCGGTCGCCGCCGACTGCGCGGAGCGGATCGGCGCGCCGGACGCCGCGCCGGTACGGGGTGTGGACGCGGTGGCGGAGCGCGGCGGGTCCTCCCGCCTGGTCGGGCAGGCCCGCCGGCTGCGGGCGGCGACGGCCACGAGCACGGACCCGTCCGCGGTCGACGGTTCCCGGTCCGCGGAGGCCTTCGTGTGAGATCCCCCATAGCGGACAGAAGCGCGCTTAACCGGGCGGTCACAATCCGTTCGTGATCACGCAACACCCAACCCTCACCGTGGAGTCATGCATCGGAACATGACCGCGGAGCACCGCGCGAACAACGAACGTCCCGCCCCGTCCTGGCTGCGCCTGGCGCCGGCCGGCCTGAAGGCATGGTGGTCAGGACGCCACGACGGCGCACCCCCGTCGAGTGATACCGATACCGGCGCCCGGCCGTCGTCCTCCACGGGACGCCGGACCGGGCAGGCCGGTCACGAGCTGCTGGATGCCTCGGCCCCCGCCGCCCTGTGGCGGATGCGGGCCACGGTGCGTGACGAGCCGGGTTCCCTGGCCGCGCTCTGCACCCGGCTGGCCGGACTCGGGGTGGACATCGTGAGCCTCCAGACCCACCCGCTGGCCGACGGCGTGGTGGACGAGTTCCTCCTGCGGGCCCCCGCCGGTCTCACCGGCTCCGAGCTCTCCACGCAGGTCGAGCAGGCCGGCGGCTGGGACGTCTGGACGGAACGCGGGGACGCCCACGACCTGGTGGACGCGCCCACCCGCGCGGTCGCCCTGGCCACCCGCACCGCCCTCGACCCCGCCGAACTCCCCCTCGCACTGCGCCAGTTGCTGGGCCGCTGCACGATCCGTCAGGTCCCGGTCGCGCAGGTCCGCCCGCACGGCGCGAGCGGTGACGGCACGACGGGGACGACCGGAATCGACGAGGAGTGCGCCACGGTGATACGGCTGCGCGCCCCGGACGGCGGCGCCATCACCGTCGAGCGTGCCCATCTGCCCTTCACCCCGGCCGAGTTCGCCCGGGCCCGCGCCCTGGTGGAGCTGGACGACCGCCTCGGCCCTCGGATCCCGCAGTCGGAGGACCTGCTGGCGCTGCCCGGCGCGGGCCGCATCACCATCCGCCGCGCCGGCCCGCGTGACCTGGAGGCGACCAAGGCGCTGCACGAGCGCTGCTCCCAGGAGACCCTGCGGCAGCGCTACCACGGTCCGGTGGCGGACGCGGACCGCTACCTGCGCCACCTGCTCAGCCCGAACTTCGGCCGCACGCTGGTCGTCGAGACCGGCCGCGGCCATGTCGTCGGGCTCGGGCACCTCATGTGGGACGGCGACGAGACCGAGGTCGCGCTGCTGGTCGAGGACTCCTGGCAGCGGCGCGGTCTCGGCGGCGAGCTGCTGTACCGGCTGGTGCGGATGGCCGCCGAGGCGGGCAGCGAGGCCGTCTACGCGGTGACCCAGGCCTCCAACACGGGCATGCTGGCGGCGATGCGCGGCCTGGACCTGCCGCTGGAGTACCAGGTCGAGGAGGGCACCCTGGTGATCACGGCCCGGGTGGAGCCGGCGCGGCCCGACCTGTCCCAGCACGCCACCACCTCGGACTGAGTACCACGGCGGACCCGCGGGGCGCACAAACAGAGCTGACGTGGGCCCTCCTCCTGCGAAAGGATGGGCCCATGTCAGACATCACCAACCCGCTGCCCCGCCAGGTCGCCGACGCCTACGTCGACGACCTGATCGCCCTCGACCCGATCACCGGCACCTACCTCGGCGTCGACGCGTGCTCGAACAGGCTCCCCGACCTCTCGCCGGCCGGCCAGGAGGCCATGGCCGAGCTCCAGCGGGCCACCCTGGCGCGGCTGGAGGAGGCCGAACGACGGCCCGGCGCCGACTCCGGCATCGAGCGGCGCTGCGCCCGGCTGCTGCGGGAGCGGCTGACCGCCGAACTGGCCGTCCACGAGGCCCAGGAAGGCCTGCGGGTGGTCAGCAACATCCACAGCCCGGCCCACGCGGTCCGTGAGGTCTTCACCGTCACCCCCGCCGACACGGAGGCGGACTGGGCGGCGATCGCCGAGCGGCTGCGCGCGGTGCCCGCCGCGCTGGCCGGGTACCGGGAGTCGCTGGCGCTGGGCCTGGAGCGGAAGCTGTACGCCGGGCCGCGGCCCACCGCCACGTTCGTCGAGCAGCTCGCCGAGTGGGCGGACCCGAACGGCACCGGCCGGGGCTGGTTCGAGGACTTCGCCGCCGACGGCCCCGAGAAGCTCCGCGGGGAGCTGGACGAGGCGGCCCGCGGCGCCACCGCCGCCCTGGCGGAGCTGCGCGACTGGATGCGGGACGTGTACGCCCCGGCCGTCGCCGGCGCCCCGGACACCGTGGGCCGGGAGCGCTACGCCCGCTGGGCCCGGTACTTCAACGGCACGGATCTGGACCTGGACGAGGCGTACGCCTACGGCTGGTCCGAGTACCACCGGATCCTGGGCGAGATGAGGGCCGCGTCCGAGCTGATCCTGCCCGGCGCGGCGACCCCCTGGGTCGCGCTGGCCCACCTGGACGAGCACGGCCGGCACATCGGCGTCGAGGAGGTCCAGGCCTGGCTCCAGGACCTCATGGACCGCGCCGTGGCGGACCTGGACGGGACGCACTTCGACCTCGCCGAGCCGGTGAAGCGGGTGGAGTCGCGCATCGCCCCGCCCGGTGGCGCCGCCGCCCCCTACTACACCAACCCGTCCGAGGACTTCTCCCGGCCGGGCCGCACCTGGCTGCCCACCATGGGGCAGACCCGCTTCCCGGTCTACGACCTGGTCTCCACCTGGTACCACGAGGGGGTGCCGGGCCATCACCTGCAGCTCGCGCAGTGGACCTACGTCGCCAAGGACCTCTCCCGGTACCAGGCCTCGACGGGCGGGGTCAGCGCCAACATGGAGGGCTGGGCGCTGTACGCGGAGCGGCTGATGGACGAGCTGGGCTTCCTGGGGGACCCGGAGGAGCGGCTCGGCTACCTGGACGCCCAGATGATGCGTGCGGCACGGGTCATCGTGGACATCGGCATGCACCTGGAGCTGGAGATCCCGGCGGACTCCCCCTTCCACCCGGGCGAGCGCTGGACGCCCGCTCTGGCCGAGGAGTTCTTCGGCGCGCACAGCAGCCGTCCGGCGGACTTCGTCGAGAGCGAGCTGATCCGCTACCTGTCGATGCCCGGCCAGGCCATCGGCTACAAGCTGGGCGAACGCGCCTGGCTGCTGGGCCGTGAGAAGGCCCGTGAGCGGCACGGCGACGCCTTCGACCTCAAGGCCTGGCACATGGCGGCGCTGTCGCAGGGCTCGCTGGGGCTGGACGACCTGGTGGACGAGCTCTCCCAGCTCTGACGGCGCTCCCGACGCCACCCCGACGCCGCTCCTGACGGTGCCGGACCTCCTGTCAGCAGCCGCAGTCGGCGTCCGCGACCACGGGGGCGGTGAGCGGGTCGGGGTCCCGGCGCTCGCCGCCCTCGGCGGTCTCGTAGGCGAAGCCCTCGCGGGCCCAGTACTCGAAGCCGCCCAGCATCTCCTTGACCCGGTAGCCGAGCAGGGAGAGGGCCAGCGCGGCGCGGGTGGCGCCGTTGCAGCCGGGGCCCCAGCAGTAGGTGACCACCGGGACGGCCGGGTCGAGCAGCCGCGCCGCCAGCTGCGGGATCTGCGCGGTGGGCAGGTGCAGCGCGCCGGGGACGTGTCCCTGGTCCCAGGACTCGGTGGAGCGGGTGTCGATCACCACGAAGCCCGGGTCGCCGCCCGGAACGGCCTCGGCGAGGGCGGCGGCCACGTCGGAGACGTCGGCGTGGAAGGCGAGGCTCGCCGAGAAGTAGGCGGCAGCCTCGGCGGGTGCCGCCGGCGGCACCCGCAGGACGGGGTTGGCCTTCGTGGCGGAGGCCGCGGTCGTGGTGGGGGCGGCGCCTGTGGTGATCGCGGTCATGAGGGGTCCCTTCGGTTCCTGGCGGGCGTCGTCGACTCCCGACACCGAAGAATCTAGGCCCGGCGTGCGTCCGCGAGAACACTTCTTCCACGGCAGGCGGCTTGATCGGCCGGGAAATCCCCGGCATGCTCCGCGCATGACCACGCATTCCCCGGCGTACCTGCCGGACTCCACGGACCTGCGCATTCTCGAGGTCCTTCAGCGCGACGGCCGGGCCAGTTTCACGGAGCTTGCGCGGGCCGTCTCGATGTCGGCCAGCGCCGTCACCGAGCGGGTGCGGCGGCTGGAGGAGGCCGGGGTGATCCAGGGCTACTCCGCCGTCCTCGACCCGGAACGGCTGGGTCTGCCGATCCTCGCCTTCGTCCGGCTGCGCTACCCGACGGGGAACTACAAGCCGTTCCACGACCTGGTGGCCGTCACCCCGGAGATTGTGGAGGCGCATCACGTCACCGGGGCGGACTGCTTCGTCCTCAAGGTGACCGCGCGCTCGATGCGGCACCTGGAGGAGGTCACGGGGCGGATCGGCGGGCTCGGCTCGGTGACGACCAGCGTGGTGTACTCCTCGCCGCTCCCCCGCCGGGCGATCGCCGGCTGACGGCCGGCCTCCACGAGGTCGGCCGCTGTCCCGGCCCCGGCTGCTGTCCCGGTGCGCCGGTCTCGGTCCAGCCCGGTCCCGGTTCCGGGCTCAGCCCCGGTCCCTGTCTCAGTCCCGGCCGGGCACCCCGCGCTGCCGCAGCCGCGAGCCCTGCCGTCCCTTCACCACCTCGAGCTGGGCGTGCACCCGGCGCTTGAGGTCGGCGACGTGGCTGACGATGCCCACGCTGCGGTCGCGCTCGCGCAGGGAGTCGAGGACGTCGAGGACCTCGTCGAGTGTCTGGTCGTCGAGGCTGCCGAAGCCCTCGTCGATGAAGAGGGTGTCGAGCCGGACGCCGCCCGCCTCGTCGGTGACCACGTCGGCCAGGCCCAGCGCGAGGGCGAGGGAGGCGAAGAAGGTCTCGCCCCCGGAGAGGGTGGCGGTGTCCCGCTCCCGGCCGGTCCAGGCGTCGACCACGTGCAGGCCGAGGCCGCTGCGGCCCCGGCCGGAGCGGCCGTCGGAGTGGACGAGCGTGTAGCGGCCGCCGGACATCCTGAGCAGCCTGGTGGTGGCCGCCGCGGCGACCTGTTCCAGGCGGGCGGCCAGCACGTAGGACTCCAGGCGCATCTTGCGCTCGTTGTCGGCGGAGGTGCCGGCGGCCAGGCCGGCCATCCGGGCCACCTTGTCGTGCTCGGCGCGCAGCGGGGCGAGCGCGCGGGCGGCGTGGGCGGCCTCGGCGGAGAGCCTGTCCAGGTCGTCGCAGCGCCGCTCGGCGGCGTCGTAGGCGGAGGCGGCCTCGCGGGCGCGGCGGGTGACGGCGGCGAGCTCGGTCTCGACGGCGGCCGGGTCGGCGGGCGGGAGCCGGTCCGCGGCGGCGGTCTCCTCCTCGGAGAGGACGGCGCGGACCGCCGCGTACTCGTTGCGCCAGGCGTCGATCCGGCGCTGCAGGGCGCGGTGTTCCGCCGCGTCGAGCAGGGCGTCGGCGGCGGCCTGCGGAGTCTCGAATCGGGCCCGGTAGGCGGCGTCGGCGAGCCGGGCGTCGGCGTCCTTGAGCCGGTGGGCGGCGTCCTCGGCGGCGCGGGCCGCCTCGGCGGCCTCGTCGAGCAGGGTGGCCGCGCGCTCCAGCTGGGCGGCGCGGGCGGCGACGGTCGAGGCGGCGCCGCGCGCCTCGGCGAGCTCCTGCTCCAACGTGGCGCGTTCCTGGTCGAGGCGTTCGCGGTGGCCGACACGGGCGGCGGCGCGGACGGCGGCCTCCTGCCGGTCGGCGGTGCGGCGGGCGTGCTCCTGCTCGGCGCGGCGCAGTTCCTCGCGGGCCGGGTGGAGGTCGCCCGCGGCGAGGTGTTCGCGACGGTACCGCTCGGTGAGCTCGGCCAGCTCGCGGGCGAGGTCCTCGGTGCCGTCCTCACCGGCCTCGGCGACGGCGGCGGCCAGCGACTCCCGCAGTCCCGCGTGGAGCCGCTCGGCGCGCTCGGCCTCCTCCTGGAGACGCCGGTGATCGGCGCGGGCGGCCTCCTCGGCGGCCCGGTCGACGTGGCCGGCGGACCTGCCGGCCGGGGCGGGGTGCTCCGGGGAGCCGCAGACGGCGCAGGGTTCGCCGTCGCGCAGGGCGGCGGCGAGTTCGGCGGCGATGCCGTCCAGCCGCTGTTCGCGCAGGGTGTTCCAGTGCTCGTGGGCGGCCGCCGCGCTGTCCCGGGCGGCGGCCGCCCGCGCGTGGGCGGTCCCCGTCTCGGCGGTGAGCCGGTCCCGCTCGCGGGCGGCGTCCAGCCGTCGGCGGGCGGGTTCCTGCCGTGCGGCGAGCTGTTCGGCCCGGGTGGCGGCCTCCTGGGCGGCCTCGGTCCGGGCCTGGAGGGCGGCGCGGGTCTCCTCCCAGCCGGCCAGCCACTCCTCGGCCTCCTGGAGGGCCTCCTCGTCGTCCCGCTCCTGCCGGTCCAGCCGGTCGCGTTCGGCGGTCAGGTCGTGCAGGCGGTGCTCGGCGCGGCGGGCGGACTCCAGGCCGCCCAGTTCCTCGGCGGCGCGGCGGGCGGCGGCGGCCAGTCCGGCGGCCCCGTCCCCGGCGCGCTCGGCGGGGAGCAGGGCGCGGGCCCGCTGTTCGGCGGCGGTCGCCCGGCGGTGCTCGGCTTCCGCGGCGCGGCGCAGGTCGAGGGCGGGCGCCACGGCCTCCGCCTTGCGGGACCGCTCCATCACCCGCTCCGCCTCCCGGCAGACCGCGGAGCCCTCCTCCAGGTGGTCGGCGCGCGCCCGCGCGTCGGCGAACCGGGCCTGCAGCCGGGCGAGTTCGCGTACCTCGGCGGCCCTCCGCCCGGTCTCCGCGCGGTGCGCCTCGGCGGCGTCGAGCGCGGCGCGGGCGACGTCGAGCTGTTCGCGGGCGGTGGACCGGGCGACGGCGGCCTCGGCCAGCACGGTCGCGGCGAGACCGGGGTCCCCGGGGGCGAGGGCGGGCAGGTCCATGGCGTCGCCGGCTGCCTGCTGCATGCGGTGGGCGCGGGCGAGGAGGTCCGCGTCCGCCTCCTTCACCCGGGTCTCGGTGGCGCGGCGGCGTTCGGCGAGGCGCTTCTCGACCTCACCGAACCGCTCCGTGGCGAAGAGCTTGCCGAGCAGCTTGCCCCGGGCCTCGGCGTCGGCGCGCAGGAACCGGGCGAAGTCGCCCTGCGGCAGCAGGACCACCTGGCAGAACTGGTCCCGGCTCATGCCGAGAAGCTGGGTGAGCTCCTCCCCTATCTCCTGGTGGGAGCGGCTGCCGGTGCTCTTCCAGGCGCCGGCCGCGGCGTCGTGCTCGCGCAGCAGGCTCTGCGCCTTCTCCGGGGTGGTGCCCTTTCCGCGTTTCTTCGGGCGGAGCCAGGCGGGCTGCCGGGTGATCTCCAGGCGGCGGCCGGCGACGGTCAGCTCCAGCACGACCTTGGTGGGGACCTCCGGGTCCGCGTGGTCGCTGCGCAGGGCGGAGCCCTGGGCACCGCTGTGGCCGCTCTCGCGGGCACCGGGCACCTTGCCGTAGAGCGCGTAGCAGACGGCGTCCAGCACGGAGGTCTTGCCGGCGCCGGTCGGGCCGTGCAGCAGGAAGAGGCCGGCCGCCGCGAGTTCGTCGAAGTCGACGGTCTGCGTCGAGCCGAACGGGCCGAAGGCGGTCATCTCGAGCCGGTGGAGCCTCATCGGGCGACCTCCTTGACGGCGGCGTCGGCGCGCACGGCGTCGAAGGCGTCGCGGAGCACGGCGCGCTCGTCGTCGTCGGGGCCCGCGCCCCGGACATGGGCCACGAAGTCCTCGGCGACCTGCTGGTCGGTGCGACCGGCGAGGCGGCGGGCGTAGGAGACGCCGGCCTCCTCGGGGGCGCGTTCGGGCTCGAAGGCCAGGCTGAGGGCGTGCGGGAAGCGCTCGCACAGGCGGGCCATGGGTTCGGCCGGGCGCACCGGGTCGGTGAGGGTGGCCTCGACCCAGGCGTCCTCGTGCCGGGTCAGCCCGGGGTCCTCCAGCAGCTGCTCCAGCGGGCCGCGTATCCGGGCGAGGGCCCGGGGCACCGGGCAGTCGATCCGCTCGGCGCTCACGCCGCCGTGGGCGTCGAGGTCCACCAGCCACATGGTCTTGCGGTGGTCGGCCTCGGAGAAGGAGTACGGGAGCGGCGAGCCGGAGTAGCGGATCCGTTCGGTGAGGGTCTGGCAGCCGTGCAGGTGACCGAGGGCGACGTAGTCGACGCCGTCGAAGACGGAGGCGGAGACCGAGGCGACGCCGCCGACGGTGATGTCGCGCTCGCTGTCACTGCCCTTGCCGCCGGTGACGAAGGCGTGCGCCAGGACGACCGAGCGGGTCCCGGCGGGCCGGCCGGCGAGGTCGGCGCGGACCCGGTCCATGGCGGCCCCCAGCACCGCCTCGTGTCCTGCCCTGTCGACTCCGAACTCCTCCTTCACCAAGGCCGGTTCGAGGTACGGCAGCCCGTAGAAGGCGACCTCGCCGAAGGCGTCCGGGAGGAGCACCGGGATGCCGGCCGAGGCGGCGTCGGTGCGCAGGTGGATGCCGGCCCGGTCGATCAGCCCGGCGCCGACGCCGAGGCGGCGGGCGGAGTCGTGGTTGCCGGAGATCATCACGGTCGGCACGCCGAGGTCCGCGAGCCGGTGCAGCGCGTCGTCGAACAGCTCCACGGCGGCCAGCGGCGGCACCGCACGGTCGTAGACGTCCCCCGAGACGACCACCGCGTCGGCCTGGTGCTCGCGCACGGCGGCGAGCAGGTGGTCGACGAACGCCGACTGGGCGCCGAGCATGTTCACCCGGTGGAACGACCGGCCGAGATGCCAGTCCGACGTGTGCAGCAGCCTCATGCCCACCGACCTTAACGGGGGCCACGGACAACACGGGACTTGGTGGCGTTTTGCCCTGATTGAACCAATTCGCGGTCGCGTGCCGGTTCTTGACCGGTGTGCGTGACGGGACCGGCTGCCGCCCGGGAGATTTTCGAAGCTCCCGGGCGGCTCACCGACGGGCCGTCAGGGCTGGACCGGCATGCTCCAGCAGTTCGAGACCGCCGCCTTCCCCTCGAGCCGGTCCTTCAGCCAGTCCACGGCGTCGCCCTGGTCGGTGAGCAACGGCACCATGTGGTTGGTGAGGATCTTGTCGCCGAGGTTGGGCAGGACGATCGCCTTGTAGGTGACGTTGCCGCCCTTGCGGCACCAGTCGACCGCCATCTGCCGGGACTGCCGGTGCGGCACGATGTCGTCCTGGACGCCGGTGGCCACCCGCACCGGCCCGGAGGGCTTGCGGTCGCCGATGCGCTGCTCGTCGAGCACCTCCCGGATGCGGGGCTCGCGCTCCACGATCTGCGAGAGGGAGCTGCCGTCCTTGGTCCAGGAGGAACTGCGACGGAACCCGTAGCCGAGGAGCGAGTCGCCGATGCACATGCCGGACAGGTCCTCGAGCGCGGCGCGCCCCTTGTCGTTGAGGTGGGCGTCGGCGATCGGACGCAGGTCGGGGTAGGCCTGGAGGAAGCCGTTGAGCGACCAGCCGAGGGCGCCGGTCAGGGCGCTCCCGTCGATGCCCTTGACGGTCTCGGTCAGGTCGGCCGGCGGGGCTCCGGCGTAGGTGCCGGACGGTCGCACGTCCGGGGCGTAGGAGGCGGCGAGCTCGGCCGCGGCCGCGGTGGCGCCGCCGCCCTGGCTGTAGCCGTAGAGGCCGATCCGCGACTCGGACGTCAGCGAGGTGCCGGGCAGCGAGCGGGCCGCCCGGACCGCGTCCAGCACCGCGTGCGCGCCGTCGGCACGGTTGACGTAGGTGTGCAGCCGGTCCGTCGCGCCGAGTCCGACGTAGTCGGTGACGACGACGGCGACGCCGGAGGCGAGCAGCCGGTAGATCGACAGGTCCTCGTAGCCGACGGAGAGGGAATCGCCCTCCAGCAGGATCGGGTACTGGAGTCCCTTGGAGGCGGCGCACTCGTCGCCCTGCCCCATGGTGCCGGGCGCCACGGCCACCAGCGGCCGCGCGCCGCCGCCGCGCCACTGGGCGGTGGGCTCGACGTAGGCGCCGGTCACCGCGACGGGCTGCCCGGCGGAGTCCGTGGACCGGTACATCAGCCGGGTGGCCTTGCCGGGGAACGGGCCGCCGAGGGTCGGCAGGCTGATGGCCAGCGGCAGCGGCTCGGTGCGCACCAGCGCGCCGTTCTGCGCGGGCAGGGTCGCGGGCGGGGTGTAGAAGTCGGACCCCGCCTGCGCGGCGGGCGCCTCCGACGGCGCGGCGGGCGCCGCCTGGGCGACCGCGGTCTGCGCCCCCACGCAGGCCAGGGCCACCAGCGAGGCGGCGAGCAGCCGCCGTGCGGGGGCGCGCCGCGGGGCCTCGGGGGCGGCCTGGGGCCGGTCTGCGGTGCGGAATCTTTCCACGCGGCTCACTCCTGCTCGTCGACGGAGGGCGCACAGGTCGCCCGGGTTACCGGCGGTTACTTACCGGAGAGTAAGGCGTGGCTCATGTGGTGACAAGACATGTGCGCGAGCGCTGTGGGCGCGGACCCCACGGAGGTGAACGGCGGGGTTGGTGCCGACCGGGCGGGGCGGCGGGTGGGCGCCCCCGCAGGGCGGAGGCGGCGCGCGTCCCCGGCAAGCCGCCCCCGTGGACCGCGGGAACGGCTTGCCGCGGGTCGGGGAGCGGGGCGAGAGGCGCCGCCCGCGCACGGCGGCGTGGGCGGTGGTGGCGGTGGTCCCGCCCGACGCGGCGGGGTCGCGGAAGGCATGACCTGCCGTGGTCGGGGCACCGCCTGCCGGGGACGGATCGCGGGTCCGCCGGGGTCGGACGATGGCCCCGCCTGACCCGGACGGGTCGCGGGAGGCACCATCCACTGTGGGCGCCGGCGGCCCGAAGGCGCGGCAGGCCCGGGCACGGGACAGGCCGCAGCGCCCAGGCGCGCGTGTCGCGGGAGGCATGGTCTGCCGGGGCGGGCGGTGACCCTTGCCTGACGTGGACGGATCGCTGGAGGCGCAGTGTGCGGCGGACGCCGCCGGGCGCAACGCACCACGGGCCCGGGCGCGGGGTGGGTGTCGCACAACGCCTGGGCGCTGGCGGGGGCTGTCCGTGACCGTCCAAGAGCGCGAGGCGGAGCGGGGCGAGCGGGGCGGCCCGCGTTCCGCCGGTCGGGGGAAAGGCGCCGGACCTGCGAGCACCACGTGGTGCGGTCGGGGAGCACCGTCGACACGCGGACGGGACGGCGGTGGCCGCCCCGCGCGGTCAGGCGTCGCCGTACGCCTCTCCGCCGAGTTCGAGGCGGGCGGTACCGGCGGTGGCGTCGGCCAGCCACGCCTCGAAGGCGGGCACCTCGGCGTCGGGCAGACCGATCTCGATCTCCACCCGCTCCCCGTAGCGCACGTCGCGCACCTCGCGCCCGGTGGACCGCAGGTCGTTCTCGACCTTCCCGGCCCGCTGGTGGTCCACGGTCACCGTGGCCACCCGGAAGCGCCGCCGGGTGAGCGTCCCCAGGGCGTCGAGGGCCTCGCCGACCGCGCCGCCGTAGGCGCGGATGAGGCCGCCCGCGCCCAGCTTGACGCCGCCGTAGTACCGGGTCACCACGGCCACGACGTAGCGCATCTCGCGGCGCATCAGCATCTGCAGCATCGGCACGCCGGCGGTGCCGCCCGGTTCGCCGTCGTCGGACGCCTTCTGCACGGAGGCGTCGGCGCCGATCACGTAGGCGAAGCAGTTGTGCGTGGCGTCCGCGTGCTCCTTGCGGACGGCGGCGACGAACGCCTGCGCGTCCTCCTCGGTGGCCGCCGGGGCGAGGCTGCACAGGAAGCGGGAGCGGTTGATCTCGGTCTCGTGCACGCCCGCGCGGGCCACTGTGCGGTACTCGTCCGGCATCCGCCCAGCCTATGCGGTGCGCCGCGGGGCCCCCCCCCCCCCGGGCGGGGGGCCCCGGGGGGGGGGCGCGGAAAC